>JAGCYD010000055.1 GCA_017960985.1 Bacteroidaceae bacterium | reverse complement strand
CGCTGTGCGCCATCTCGGTAATGATACGGGGAATGAGAGGCACGCCTTGCATCAGCAGTTCGTGAGCAATGCGATAGTTCGATATGGCCTTGATGACGGGGTAGCAACTGATGATTTCGCCAAACGATGTGGCAGCAGGGTCGCCATTGTAGGCAGCCTCCACATCCGTTGCCAATATACGACGAATCTCTGGCAGTTTGCCTATGAACTCGGCTGCTATGCGCTGGGCTTTCTCCGTGGGACAAGTAGCATCTTCCGTGCTCTCCACAAAACACAATCCAGCCAGTATATGTTCGCTCAGCAGCTGGTACAGTCGCTCAACATTGATACCGATATGGTACGGCAGCGTTTTGCTGTTCAAATTAGAATTACCATAAAATCCGGGGAAAAGAATGGCGCGGCACAACTCAACTATTTCGTTCAATGCCGGCCCAGAGGGCAGCGGCGTACCGTCGCGATGCTCGTGGAACATGGCTCCCATACTGTCTTTGTCCGCCAGTGCCTCGATAGCCGTCCCGAGCCGTTGGGTGAGGTCCTTCACACTCATCTTCTTGTGTACAAAAATAATATATGTATAATATGTTTGCAAAGATAGTGAAAATCGAGCGCACAAGCAAAATATGGAGAAACAAAATGCCGTCTATGCCAAAAAGATAGGCTCGCATAATCTTTTTGGTATAACGACATGAGACTAATCGGTCAACAGCATAGCTGTGTTTCTCCATATTATAATTGTGCCGAGATGCATCCTATCTAAGAGCCTGTATAGGCTCAGAGATAGTGAAAATCTCCGAAGTCAATAGTGCCCCTGCTTTATAGCCATCCCCCAACGGGGGCTTCAAAACCTATCTAAGGGCTGCGAAGCAGGCCTAAGTAGTGAAAACAGGCTTCATAAAGGACAGACATAGTTACCTTCGGGGCACAACGATACTACCTTAGCCTTGTAAGACCTAAGTCTTTCGGCTGTAAGACCTAGGTCTTTCAGGTGTAAGATTTAAGTCTTTCGCGTGTAAGACTTAAGTCTTTCATTTATAAGACGCGCGTCTTGCACGCGCAACAATACTTCGTTATTGCCGTAACTATACATTCCTGTGCCACAAAGCCAATATTGTTCGCCCCTCACCCCTCCTTTCTCGTTTCTCCATTCTACAATTCTCCCCCTTTAGTTTTGGTTTTAATCAATTGTTTTGTAACTTTGTCATGTATTCCGCAAGGAATGCAAGACATATTAGCTCGATTTCCGTGAACGAACTGCGACCTCGTAAAGGAGAAATTAACGAGCGAACCTATTATCAATGGAGTATGCGCATAGCGCAGACTTACTCTGTTAGATAGTAGAGGCTGTCGCAGGCCTGTTCACGGTAATGGATAGGGTCTGCGCTTTCTTTGTAATAAGGTTGTGCAGATGCTACAAACGAAAAAAGGCAATATTGCACAACCAAATAATAATTTAAACTATGAAGAAAGTATTTTGCTTGTTTATGGCAATGGCAGTGCTTAATCTCACTGTTTTTGCTTCAGCACCTCTAACAAGAGGTACAGTTGTCTACATTCGTACGATGTCGGAAGTTTCGAGTAAAACAAGTGAGTCCATGGATGCAATTATAGATGCAGATGTGAAAGCCTCGGACGGAAGGGTGGTTATCAAAAAAGGTACGCGGGTGAATGTTAATATGGATATACAGAAGGCTAAAGGTGTGGGAAAACCTGGTTGTATTACGCTCAAAAATATTTCTACGACGAGCGTTGATGGACAAACCATTTACTTGGCAGGTTCTGTTAAGGAAGAAGGTCAAAGCAAACGCGGTCAAACTCTTGGTTTAGGTATTGGGCTTGGTTTGTGCCTTCTTTTGCCATGCCTTGCAATTCTTGCAAAGAAGGGTGGTGAAGCCGTTATTCCAGCAGGAACTGTCTATAATCAGTTCTCTGTTGCTGATGAATATCAAATAGAGATGTAATAATATCTATTGAAGGATTTATCACATGGCATTGCTCCCCGAGGCCGGTTCTTCCGCTTCGGGGAGCATTTATATTAAGAAAGGGGTAGTAGTCGAGATAGATTAACTAGAACCTTCTTTAAAGATACGGATTATACAGGCGCTCATCGCCAATGGTGGTGGAGGGGCCGTGACCGGGATAGACGACAACCTCGGAAGGAAGAGTAAGTACCTTCGTGCGGAGAGATTCGGTCATTTGCTGCATGCTACCGCCTGGCAAATCGGTACGCCCGACGCTACCATGGAAAAGGGTGTCGCCACTGAACAGCAAATGGTCATCGGGCAGATAAAAGGAAAGGCTGCCAGGGGAATGACCCGGGGTGTGGAGGACACGAAGGGTGGTGTGCCCAAAGGTGAGTTCCTGCCCGTCGGTGAGATAACCTCCCACAGGAACAAGAGGGTCGGCGGGCGGCATGTTGAACCAGTCACGCATCATAGTGGGGGCAAAGTCGTAAACCTGCTGCTCGGAGGCATGACAATAGGGAGAAAGGCCATAGGTCTTACGAAGGAAATGAAGGCCGAGTATGTGGTCGAAATGCATGTGTGTCTGCAAGGCATAGCGTAGCTGAATGCCATTGTCTGCAACGAATCGGGCTATCTGTTCTTCTTCCTGCTCTCCCCACGCTCCACAGTCGATGATAATGCCTTCGCAACTATCGTCCCAAACGACATAACAGTTCTCCCCAAGAGGATTCACCTCGAACTTGCGAATCTGTATCATAGTGGTAGATATACGACTTTCTTGGTTTTGAAGTATTCCTCGCTGAAATAGTCGCTGAGGGGCGTGATGTCCACGCTGTTCTTCATCGGGTAGGTCTCGCTTGCCAACTCGCCACCCTTTAGGCAGATGAGCCCGTTGGGCAGAGCGTTATGCTGTTCCTTAGCAATATTCTTGCGGCAAATCTTCACAAGGTCGGCCAAGGGCATGACGGCACGCGAAACGACAAAATCGAACTTGCCCTTCTCCTCCTCGGCACGACACCAGCGCGTGGACACATTCGTAAGGCCGAGCGCCTTTGCCACTTCCGTACAAACGAGAATCTTCTTCTTCGTGCTGTCCACTAGATGGAACTTCGACTCGGGGAACATGATGGCAAGGGGGATACCCGGGAAACCACCGCCCGTTCCGAGGTCCATCACAGCGGTTTCGGGACGGAAGCGTAACACCTCGGCAATGCCTAACGAGTGGAGCACATGATGCTCGTAGAGGTTATCGATATCCTTACGCGAAATGACATTTATCTTGGCATTCCAGTCGTGGTATAGTTCATCGAGCATCACAAACTGCTCGCGTTGCTTTTCCGACAAGTCGGGGAAATATTTCAGAATTAGTTCACTACTCATAACGAATACTTACGAGGATAACGAAAAATAATGGCCATGAGCATACATGCACCCATGACGAATGGGTAATATAGATAAGGGATAATCTCGATGGGATTGATAACGGCAAGGCCGCTGGCCATGAGCATCTGTGCGCCATAGGGAATAATACCCTGCGCAAAGCAGGAGAAGGTATCGAGAATGCTTGCCGAACGACGCGGGTCGATACCGAAACGCTGGGAGATTTCCTTCGCCAAATTGCCTACGGTGAGGATAGCAATGGTATTGTTGGCGGTACAAAAATTGGTAAAGACGACAAGGCCTGCAATACTCAGTTCTGCCCCGCGTTTACCCGAAATGCGACGCGTGAGGCTCTGCAGAATGAAGTCGATACCACCCAGATGACGGATGACGCCCACCATTCCAGCAGCCATCAATGTGACGATAATCAGTTCGCCCATACTCAAGATGCCCTCACCCATAGCCGTCAGCCACTCGAAGAAGCGGTAACTGCCGCGCAGAATGCCAATTACGCCCGTGGAAAGGATGCCCAAAACGAGCACCATCATCACATTGATACCCATCACCGCCGTAATCAGAACAAGGAGATAGGGAAGCACCAACACCCAGTCGAAGTCCTGCAACTGCTGGGTCAGGTGGATGTGACGCCCCATGACAATATAGACGAACAGTACCAGCACGGCTGCTGGTACCACAATGCGGGCATTCAGCCGAAACTTATCACTCATGCAACATCCCTGTGTCTGGGTGGCGACGATGGTTGTATCGGAAATAAAAGACAGATTATCACCGAAATAGGCTCCGCCCACCACCGTACCCACAATCATAGGTAGCGACACACCAGTTTCCTGTGCGATGCCCGTAGCAATGGGAACAAGGGCTACGATGGTACCCACACTGGTGCCAACGGAGAGGGAAATAAAGCAGGCAGCAAGGAACAAACCTGCCAATAGCAAATGGGAGGGAAAAACGAAGAGGAAGAAATCCACCGTGGCTTGTATCGCACCCATCTGACGGGCGGAATAGGCAAAGGCACCTGCGAGGATGAATATCCACACCATCATCAACAGGTTGCTATGTGCCGCGCCCTTGGAATAGACCTTGATACGCTCGTTCAGGTTCATCCCACGCATTAGGCAAATGGAATAGGCAGAAGCCACCATGAACGCCACCGTAATGGGAACGCTGTAGAAGTCGTGCGCCAAGATGCTGAACACCAAGTAGAACACCAGGAACACGACCAAAGGCGACAAAGCGAGCCAACCCTTTATAATTTGACGATTGAACAATTTGACGATTTGCGATTTATGATTAAGGGCTATTTCTTGATGTAGTCGTTGTGTATCTTGATGCCGAAGATTATAACGCTACAGATGGTCGAGATGAGGTTCGTAACGAACAGAAAGATACCGTTGCGACCCAGCATAAAGCCCTGAATCATGAAGCAGACACCTCCGATAGACATCATTAGAAAAGTAGCCATGGCAATATCATCTGTCTTACGCGTCCGAATAGTCTGGATGGCCTGCGGCAGATAGCCCAGCACTAGACTGATGCTGGCTACCCAACCGATGATATTGAAAAACACTTGATTCTCCATATGGTACAAAGACTTAGAAATAGAAGCCCAAGCCGAGTTTCAAGCCGACCTTGCTGCTATCGGAGAAATCGTTGAGACTGATGTTGTAATACAACGACGGTTCAAGACTAAGGAAATGGTTTACATAGAAACAATAGCCCACTTCGGGAGTCAGGTTAATGGAATTGTTCTTGGCTGCATTTATCTTCTCGAACTCATACAGTAAACCACAACCCACATAGATACCATTCTGCTTGAAATAGTAGCGTGTGCCTATTCCCAAATCAAATCTATTTTCATCTGGTCCTGAAAGGGTTTGATGATTGTAGCCAAACTGTCCCGTCAACATCCACGAGTCGGCAACAAAACGGCCAGCAAGCGCCTCAACACCAAAATGGAACTTAGAGTTCTTACTATAACTCAGGTCAAGTCCCGTCAGACGGGTTGCCACATAGTTTGTACCTTTCTCAAACTGAGCATTTGCACTCAGGCTTACCATAGCAAGCAGCAGAGCCAATAGAGTCTTCTTTGTTCTCATAGTTTTATTCTCTTTATGGTTATTTTGGGCAAAGATACGAAATAATTAATAATTAAAAATTAAAAATTAAAAGTTATTACTACCTTTGCATGGAAAGGCATACCTCTGATGATGAGCTGATGAAAATCCGTGTTGCCCTATATCTATTCCTACTGTCGTTTGTTGAAACAACAGCGGCGCAAGTGCTTTGGAACACAGAAGAAGCGTATCCCAAGCGCGAGATCCGTGCCGTATGGGTAACAACGCTCAGCGGGTTGGATTGGCCAAAGACAAAAGCTACGAGCCAAACTGGCATTGCCCGACAGCAAGCCGAATTGTGCCAACTGCTTGACCAATTGAAGACCGCCAATATCAACACCATATTGTTGCAAACTCGTGTACGCAGTAGTGTCATCTACCCTTCTAGCATTGAGCCGTGGGATAATGCCCTGACGGGACAATACGACCGCAATCCAGGTTACGACCCGCTGGCCTTTGCCGTTGAGGAATGCCATCGTCGGGGTATGGAACTCCACACTTGGATTGTCACCATTCCAGCCTTCAAAGTGAATGTTGCCAAGAAGATGGGAGGACGGGGATTGCTCTCTACCCATCCCGAACTGCTGAAGAAGCACAGCGACATGTATTACCTCGACCCAGGACTTCCGGGCACAGCCGACTACCTGTCGTCGATACTACGCGAGCTTGTCGGTAAGTATGACATCGACGGTATTCATTTCGACTATATCCGCTATCCCGAGAATGCCAGCAACTTCCCCGACGAATCCACCTATCGGAAATACGGAAAGGGACGGTCGAAAGCCGACTGGCGCAGGGACAACATCACGGTCATCGTGCGTCGCCTGTATCGAGAAGTGAAAGCGGTGAAACCCTGGGTGAAGATGAGTTGTAGCCCTGTCGGCAAGTATCGCGATACGCGTCGCTACTCGTCGCGCGGTTGGAACTGCTACGATGCTGTCTATCAGGATGCACAGGGATGGCTCAGGGAAGGCATACAAGACTTGCTCTTCCCGATGATGTACTTTACGGGCGACCATTTCTACCCCTTTGCTGCCGACTGGAAAGAAGGCTCCTATGGCAGATATGTGGCTCCGGGCTTGGGCATCTATTTCCTTAGTCCTAACGAGAAAGACTGGGACCTGAGTGTAATCAGTCGCGAACTGAACTACCTTCGCCATCGCGAACTGAGCGGACAAGCCTATTTCCGCAGTCAGTTCCTGACCAATAACACTAAAGGCATCTACGACTATCTGCAACGGGCCTACTATGCCTACCCTGCCCTACCGCCAACATATCCTTGGCTCGATAGCGAGGCACCCACATGCCCGGAAGGATTCATCCGTAACGAGCTCGACGGACAGATGTGTGAACTGCGCTGGCTTCCCGCCAAAGACAATCTTCCAGCAGGCGTGCGATACAATGTGTATGCCAGCAGCGAGTACCCCGTAGATGTGAGCCGCGCCGAGAATATTATCGCCACCAACTTGCGCGAATGCCGCTACACCTACAACACACGGTATGGTCTCCACATGGCCGTTACGGCCATCGACCGCTGTGGCAACGAGAGCGCACCTGCACAATTGGGCGGAGGCATTACGCCTCCCAACGGTCCAGGCAGTTTACACTACATGTCCCACGACGGGCGCACACTTACCCTGCCCGACCTCGATACTGAGTTTTACCTGATTACCGACCTGCCTGGTCGCGAATTACAAACGGGCAAATATGCCCATCAGATAGACATCAGTCGACTCCCTCGTGGCATCTATCGCGTGCGTACCTTGCAGAAGCACGGCGTATCGCACCTTGTCGGAGAATTCCGCAAGTAAATCCATTAAAACCAACACCTAAGCCAAAGGCTAAAATATTAAAAATTGCAATATCCGCTTTGCAATTTCGCATTTTTTGTGTATCTTCGCACCCGAATTTAGAAGGACGACTATCGTGGAAGCATTTTTCAGGACTCATGACTATCTGCTGGAGCATGTAAAAGCCCCCGTTAGACGCCTGTTGATGGACGAAATCGACTGGTCGAAGCGACTGATTGGCATCAAAGGTAGCCGAGGAGTAGGCAAGACCACTTTCCTGTTGCAATATGCCAAGGAGAATTTTGGTGTCGGTAATCGGAAATGTCTCTACATCAACATGAATAATTTCTACTTCCAGGGACGGAGCATCTCGGAGTTCGCCAAGGAGTTCCACCACTCTGGCGGTAAAGTCCTGCTCATCGACCAAGTATTCAAAGACCCCGACTGGAGCAAAGAACTGCGCATTTGTTACGACACCCTGCCCGGGTTGCGTATTGTGTTTACAGGTTCGAGCGTCATGCGGTTAAAGGAAGAGAATCCCGAGTTGAACGGCATCGTAAGCAGTTACAACCTGCGCGGTTTCTCATTCCGCGAGTACCTGAACCTGAAGGCCGACCTGAAACTGAAGCCCTACAAACTGGAGGAGATATTGACTAACCACATGCCGATTGCCGCCGATGTGTGTCGCGTGGTCAACCCGATGGAACACTTCCAGAACTATCTCCACCACGGATACTACCCCTTTTTCCTCGAGAAGCGCAACTTCTCGGAGAACCTCATCAAGGTCATGAACATGATGATGGAGGTGGACATCTTACTCATCAAGCAGATTGAACTAAAGTATCTCACGAAAATCAAGAAACTGTTGTACCTGTTGGCCGTGAACCGCAATGCTGCTCCCAATGTGAGCCAGTTGGCTCTCGATGTGCAGACGAGTCGCGCCACTGTGACCAACTACATCAAATACCTGAGCGATGCCCGATTGGTGAATGTACTCTACCGACTGGGCGAGAGTTCACCGAGGAAGCCCGCAAAGGTGATGCTACACAACACCAATCTGATGCAAGCCATTCTTCCCCACCAAGTGGACGAGAAAGAGGCCCTCGACACATTCTTCCAGAATGCCCTTTGGGGCAGACACATGGTAAATGTAGGCGACCGTACCTGCGACTTTATGGTGGACGGAAAGCACAGCGTGCGCGTGTTGCTCGAAGAGCCCAAACGGCAACTCAACAACATCTACTATGCCATGGGGAATGCCAAACGCGGCGACGACCGTAAAATTCCCATCTGGCTATTCGGATTCCTGTATTGAGAAAACACCAAAATATGTATAATTAATCATCCATTAAAACAAAGATTATGGCTAAAGAAAAGAAATTTGTGACTTGGGATGGTAACACCTGTGCCGGACATGTAGCATACATGTTCAGCGAAGTGGCTGCCATCTACCCTATCACTCCCTCGTCGCCCATGGCTGAGCATGTGGACGAATGGGCTGCACAGGGGCGTAAGAACATCTTTGGCGACACCGTGATGGTGCAGGAGATGCAGAGCGAGGCAGGTGCCGCAGGTGCCGTTCATGGTTCACTGCAGGCAGGTGCACTCACCTCTACCTTCACCGCATCACAAGGTTTGCTGCTGATGATACCCAATATGTACAAGATTGCCGGTGAGTTGCTCCCCAGCGTATTCCATGTAAGTGCCCGTACCGTTGCCACTCACTCTCTGTGTATCTTCGGTGACCACAGCGATGTAATGGCTTGCCGCCAGACAGGTTTTGCCATGTTGGCAGAAGGTAGCGTACAGGAAGTGATGGACTTGAGTGCCGTTGCTCACCTGGCCAGCATCGAGAGCCGCGTACCCTTCATCAACTTCTTCGATGGTTTCCGTACTTCTCACGAGTATCAGAAGGTGGAACTGCTGGAGGACGACGATGTTCGCGACCTCGTTGACATGAAGGCCGTAAGCGAGTTCCGCGCACGCGCCTTATCTCCCGAGCATCCCCAGGCTAAGGGTATGGCTGAGAATCCCGAGACATTCTTCCCCCACCGTGAGAGCTGCAACCGCTACTACGATGCAGTACCCGCTATCGTGGAGAAATATATGAAGGCCATCAGCGAGCGCACGGGTCGTGAATACAAACTCTTCTCGTACTATGGCGCTCAGGATGCCGAGAACATCATCATCCTGATGGGTAGCGCTACCGAGGCTGCCCGCGAGGCTATCGACTATGCTAATGCCAACGGCAAGAAGTATGGTATGGTCAGCGTACACCTGTATCGCCCCTTCAGTGTAAAGCACCTGCTGGCTGCCGTTCCCAAGACGGTGAAGCGCATTGCTGTGCTCGACCGCACCAAGGAGCCTGGAAGCAACGGCGAACCTCTGTTGCTGGATGTCAAGGATGCTTTCTACGGCGTGGAGAATGCTCCGCTCATCGTAGGCGGACGCTACGGTCTTGGTTCTGGCGACACCACACCTACCATGTTGCTGGGTGTATTCGAGAATCTCGAGTTGCCTACTCCTAAGGACCACTTCACCGTGGGCATCGTGGACGACCTCACCTTCACCTCTCTTCCCCAGAAGGAAGAAATGGCATTGGGTGGCAAGGGTATCTTCGAGGCCAAGTTCTTCGGTCTGGGTGCCGACGGTACCGTTGGTGCCAACAAGAACAGCGTGAAGATTATCGGTGACAACACGAACAAGTATTGCCAGGCTTACTTCTCTTACGACTCGAAGAAGTCTGGTGGTTTCACTTGCTCTCACCTGCGTTTCGGCGACACGCCCATCCGTTCTACCTACCAGATTAAGACGCCTAACTTCGTGGCTTGCCATGTACAGGCTTACCTGCGTATGTACGATGTGATTCGCGGTTTGCAGAAGAACGGTACCTTCCTGTTGAATACAATCTTCGACGGTGAGGAACTGGTGAACTTCCTTCCGAACAATATCAAGCGCTACTTCGCACAGAACAACATTACCGTTTACTATATCAACGCCACCAAGATTGCACAGGAGATTGGCCTCGGCAACCGCACGAACACAATCCTCCAGTCTGCATTCTTCCGCATCACGGAGGTTATCCCCGTTGATTTGGCCGTTGAGCAGATGAAGAAGGCCATCGTGAAATCCTATGGCAAGAAGGGTCAGGATGTGGTTGACAAGAACTACGCCGCCGTTGACCGCGGTAGCGAGTACAAGACGCTCGCCATCGACCCCGCTTGGGCACAACTGCCTGACGATGCCAAGGTGGAGAATAACGACCCTGACTACATCAATAACCTCGTGCGTGTCATCAACGCACAGAATGGCGACTTGCTGCCCGTAAGTGCCTACAAGGGCATCGAGGACGGCGCATGGGAGCAGGGTACGGCTGCCTACGAGAAGCGTGGTGTGGCTGCATTCGTTCCCGAATGGACGGCAGACAACTGTATCCAGTGTAACAAGTGTGCATTCGTTTGTCCTCACGCTGCAATCCGTCCCTTCGTTCTTACCGACGAGGAACTGGCAGGCTACAAGGGCAACACCCTCGAAATGAAGGCTCCCGCCACAATGAAGGGTATGCACTTCGCCATGCAGGTTAGCGTTAAGGACTGTCTCGGTTGCGGCAACTGTGCCGATGTATGTCCGGGCAATCCCAAGTTGGGCAAGGCACTTACGATGGTTGCCTACGACGACTCTTCCGACAAGGCAAAGCAGGAGGCTCAGAACTGGGAATACTGCGTGAAGAATGTCAAGAGCAAGCAAGACCTCGTAGATATCAAGCAGAGCCCCAAGAACAGCCAGTTCGCACAGCCTCTGTTCGAGTTCAGTGGTGCATGCTCGGGTTGCGGTGAGACTCCTTATGTGAAACTCATCAGCCAACTCTTCGGCGACCGCGAAATCGTGGCTAACGCTACGGGTTGCTCCTCTATCTATTCGGGTTCCATCCCCTCTACTCCTTATACCAAGAACGCCGAGGGACAAGGTCCAGCATGGTCCAACTCCCTGTTTGAGGACTTCTGCGAGTATGGTCTCGGTATGGTACTGGCCACGAAGAAGATGAAGAGCCGCATCACCGCATTGCTGCAGGAACTCATCGCCGACGAGAAAGTCAGCGCTGCATTTAAGGAGGCTGCACAGGCTTGGATTGACGGTCAGAACGATGCCGACGCATCTAAGGCTGCCGCCAAGGCCCTGAAGCCCCTGATTACCGAGGGTGCTGCCGCAGGTTGTCCTGCTTGCGCCCAGTTGAAGGAACTCGACCACTTCCTCGTTAAGCGTAGCCAGTGGATTATCGGTGGCGACGGTGCCTCTTACGACATCGGCTACGGTGGTCTCGACCATGTCATCGCAACGGGCGAGGATGTAAACATCTTCGTTATCGACACCGAGGTTTACTCCAACACGGGTGGTCAGTCTTCAAAGGCTACGCCTATCGGCGCCATCGCTCAGTTTGCTGCCAGCGGTAAGCGCGTGACGAAGAAAGACCTCGGCCTCATGCAGGCAACCTATGGCTATGTTTATGTAGCACAGGTGGCTATGGGTGCTGACCAGAGCCAGTGTCTCAAGGCATTCCGCGAGGCAGAGGCTTGGAACGGTCCTTCGATCATCATCGGCTATGCTCCCTGTATCAACCACGGCCTCAAGGCCAAGGGCGGTATGGGCAAGAGCCAGGCAGAGGAGGCTCGTGCCGTAGAGTGCGGTT
>JAGCYD010000054.1 GCA_017960985.1 Bacteroidaceae bacterium | reverse complement strand
TAACTCGTAGAGGCAGGTAATGGTGGTGATGGCGGCCAGCTGGATTGTCCACCAAACCATAATCTGTACGGCCATGAGGGTGAATCCTACCCATGTCACGATGCTGGCGACAATCATGGCCACGGATGTGGCGTAACTGTATGCGATGTCGAGCATCGGCAGTCCTTCGCGGTGGCGGCTGACCATACGCAGTTGCCACAGGGTGAAGCCGAGCATCAGGGGCGGGAATACGAGGTTCAATAGACTGTTAGGTATCAGCACGATGCGGAACATGATGACGATGGAGGAGAGTATCATCAGCGGTGTGTAGATGAGGGCGGCCTGTAGCATCTGACGGCCCTTGAGGCGTATGTAGAGCGACAGGAAGATGACTTCCAGTAGCCATGCCATGCTGATGATGAGCCCCGTACCCATCTGGATGAAGTTGAATTGCAGTTTCGAGCGAACCACCATCACGATGGTGGCGAACAGGGCCACACCGATGACCCAGGTGAGCATCTGTCGGCGCGACTTGTACTCGTTACAGTGCCAGCGCTTGGGCGTCAGCCAACGCAGGGCAGCGTAGGTGACGACGAGCGCGACGGAGAGGTAGAGCAGGACGAAGATGCTGATGAACAGCACGGACATGCCGCGCCACTCGGAGAACATCTCGTCGTGCTGTTTGAAGGGCTTGTAACGCGATTGCGCAGCCTTGTGCGCCTGCATGACATACCTCGGCAGGTGGGCCAGTATGGTGAAGTAGTTTGCTCCGCCGTTCTTGAAGATGTTGTCCTGTAACATCTTGTATCGCCTCTGGGCGAAGCGGTTCAGGTGCTGCACCTTCTCCTGCACACTCTTATAATAGGTGCTCTCGGCCTCGAGGCTCTCGAGGAACACGACCATGTTGTCGCGCAGCGTCTGTGCATACTCCAGACAGGCGCGGCGGTCGGCCAGTTGCTGCCCCGTCAGGTATAGCGGCTCCTTGCTGCCCTCCAGTTCCTCGCCGCCGTGCATGGGCGTTGGCGGTGTCGGCGTGTTCTCCATGTCGGCCAGCGAATCGATGCGCGATGCCAGCGAGTCGATGGCGTTGAGCAGTATGCTGTCGCTCTCGCTCAGCAGGCTCTCGTCGGTCTTCGCCACGGGCGGAATGCTGCGGAGCGATGCAATGAGCGCGTCGTAGCGCTCAATCTCGCTCTTCATCCTCGCGATGATTTTATCGTAGGGCAGTGTCTTGCCGTTCTTGCTGTTCAGTTGTCGGTACAGGTCCACGGCCTGCTGGCAGGCGTATGCCATGTCGAAGGTGTTGTCCGTCGATTGCGAGTAGAGCATCAGCCCGATTTGCTCGCACTGATTCATATAGGCGACCAGTTGCTGGTGCTGCTGAGCCCCCTGCTGTTCGTACATCTGCATGAACATCTGCTGTCGGCGGTAGTCGTTGGAAAGTTCCGCGCGCAGTACGCCCAGCGTGCGTGCCAAGTCGCGCTCCTTCAGTACGGCCCGTCCCTGTGTCAAACCCATGATGCAGACGAGCAAAAGTGCCAAAAACTTCTTCATATCTTTGTGTGTTTAAGTGTTTCGCAGGGCAAATATACGAAGAAAACTATCCACTGCCAAAGATTTCTGCGAGCATCGCATGCAGGAATAGTATTGCGGCTATTTATATAATAGTATTGCGCAACACCGCGCAATACGAAGAAAAACGGTGCTAGAGGGCGCTCGATTCATATTTTATTCGTATCTTTGCGCCCGTATATGTCAAACATTAAATAAGTAACAGGATAATGAGCGACAGGTTGTATATATTCGACACTACGCTGCGCGATGGCGAGCAGGTTCCGGGTTGTCAGTTGAACACCGTAGAGAAGATTCAGGTGGCACGCCAGCTCGAGGCGCTTGGTGTGGATGTTATTGAGGCGGGATTCCCTATCTCGAGCCCGGGCGACTTCAACTCGGTAGTGGAAATCAGCAAGGCCGTGACCTGGCCCACGATATGTGCTCTGACACGCGCCGTGGAAAAGGATATCGATGTGGCTGCCGACGCCTTGAAGTATGCCAAGCATAAGCGTATCCATACAGGAATAGGCACGAGCGAGAGTCATATCAAGTATAAGTTTAATTCTACACCTGAGGAAATCATCGAGCGTGCCGTGCGTGCCGTGAAGTACGCCAAGCGCTATGTCGAGGATGTTGAGTTCTATGCCGAGGATGCCGGGCGCACCGACAATGAATATCTGGCCCGCGTGGTGGATGCCGTGGTGAAGGCTGGTGCAACGGTGGTGAACATCCCCGATACGACAGGCTTCCGTGTACCCGTCGAGTACGGAGACAAGATAAAGTATCTGATGGAACATGTCGATGGACTGTCGGCAGGTAAGGCCATCCTGTCAACCCATTGCCACAACGACCTGGGTATGGCTACTGCAAACACCGTGGCAGGTGTGCTGAATGGTGCGCGTCAGGTGGAAGTCACCATCAACGGAATCGGTGAGCGCGCAGGCAACACCAGCCTCGAAGAGGTGGTGATGACCTTCAAGACCCACCCCTATCTGGGTATCGACACGAATATCAACACAACGAAGATATATCCCATCAGCCGCATGGTTTCGAGCCTGATGAATATGCCCGTACAGCCTAACAAGGCTATCGTGGGCAAGAATGCCTTTGCACATAGTAGTGGCATTCACCAGGACGGTGTGCTGAAAGATGCTTCGACCTACGAGATTATGAACCCGAAGGATGTGGGAATCGACGATAATGCTATCGTCCTCACAGCCCGTAGCGGTCGTGCCGCCCTGAAGCATCGCTTGCATGTAAACGGTGTAGATGTGGATGGTGAGAAACTCGATGCTTTGTACGAGGCTTTCCTGAAACTTGCCGACAAGAAGAAGGAAGTGACCGACGACGATATCCTTGTTCTGGCAGGCGCAGACCGTTCCGCCACACACGCTATAAAACTCGACTATCTACAGGTCACCACAGGTATGGGCGTGAAGAGCGTTGCCGCTATCGGGCTGAACATCTCGGGCGAGCGCTTCGAAGCATCGGCCAGCGGTAATGGTCCTGTTGATGCTGCAATTAAGGCCCTGAAGAATATCATCCGCCGACAGATGACCCTCAAGGAGTTTACCATTCAGGCCATCTCCAAGGGCTCGGACGATGTGGGAAAGGTACACATGCAGGTGGAATACGATGGACATTTGTACTATGGCTTCGGCGCAAACACGGATATCGTAACCGCCAGCGTGGAGGCTTATATCGACTGTATAAACAAGTTTAAGAAGTAATGAATACACTATTCGACAAGATCTGGGACAAGCATGTGGTGCAGAATGTACCCGATGGTCCCACACAACTCTATATCGACCGCCTGTATTGTCATGAGGTGACAAGCCCACAGGCTTTTGCAGGTATGCGTGAGCGCGGACTGAAATGTTTCCGTCCCGACCATATCTATTGTATGCCCGACCACAATACGCCGACACACGATCAGGACAAGCCTATCGAGGACCCTATCGGCCGTACACAGGTGGAGACGCTGGCCAAGAATGCCAAGGATTTCGGACTTCGTCACTTTGGCATGGGACAGAAAGACAACGGCATCATCCATGTCGTAGGCCCCGAGAAGGGACTTTCGTTGCCGGGCATGACGATTGTCTGTGGCGACTCCCATACTTCTACCCACGGAGCCGTGGGTGCTGTGGCTTTCGGTATCGGAACGAGCGAGGTGGAGATGGTATTGGCAAGCCAGTGCATCCTGCAGCAGAAGCCTAAGTCGATGCGTATCAACATCGAAGGCAAACTGGGCAAGGGCGTGACGGCAAAGGATGTGGCACTCTATTTGATGAGTCAGTTGACCACCAGTGGCGCTACGGGCTATTTCGTGGAATATGCAGGTCAGGTCGTTCGCGACATGACGATGGAAGGCCGTCTTACGCTATGTAACCTCTCCATCGAGATGGGAGCACGCGGAGGCTTTGTTGCCCCCGACGAGAAGACCTTCGAATATATCAAGGGACGCGAGTATGCTCCGAAGGGTGCTGACTGGGACAAGGCCGTGGCTTATTGGAAGACTTTGAAGAGCGGCGACGATGCCGTGTTCGACAAGGAACTGACTTTCCAGGCTGCGGATATTGAGCCCCGTGTCACCTACGGAACGAACCCGGGTATGGGTATCGGCATTACCGAGCGTATCCCGACAATAGATACAATTCCCAGTGCTGGTGTGGAGAGTTACAAGAAATCCCTGCAGTACATGGGCTTCGAGGCAGGACAAAGCCTGCTTGGTACCCCAGTCGATTATGTATTCCTCGGCGCTTGTACCAATGGTCGCATTGAGGACTTCCGTGCCTTTGCAAGTATTGTCAAGGGCCGCCGCAAGGCCGACCATGTTATTGCATGGCTTGTACCAGGCAGTTGGTTGGTGGATGCCCAGATTCGTCAGGAAGGTATTGACAAGATACTGACTGAGGCTGGCTTCGAAATCCGTCAGCCGGGATGTTCTGCCTGTCTGGCCATGAATGACGACAAGATTCCCGCAGGTAAACTTAGCGTGTCCACCAGTAATCGTAACTTCGAGGGACGCCAGGGACCAGGTGCTCGCACCGTCCTCGCCAGTCCTCTGGTGGCTGCTGCCGCCGCTGTTACAGGTGTAATCACCGACCCACGAACCCTCATGAACTAAACTACGATGAAACAGAAATTTAATATCATCACATCTACTTGTATCCCTCTCCCTTTGGAGAATGTAGATACCGACCAGATTATCCCTGCCCGCTTCCTCAAGGCAACAACCCGTGAGGAGAGTTTCTTCGGGGAGAACCTGTTTCGTGATTGGCGTTACGATAAGGAGAACCAACCCAAGCAGGACTTTGTGTTCAACAAACCCGACTTCAAGGAAGCCCCACGCGAAGGTGTGCATCAGATACTGGTGGCAGGAAAGAACTTCGGTAGCGGTTCCAGTCGTGAACATGCAGCCTGGGCTATTGCCGGATATGGTTTCCGTGTGGTCATCAGTAGTTTCTTTGCCGACATTCATAAGAACAATGAACTGAACAACTTCGTACTGCCCGTGGTGGTCAGTGAAGCCTTCTTGGCCGAATTGTTCCAGTCGATTGCAGCAAATCCACAGATGCAAGTGGAGGTTAATGTCCCCGAACAGAAGGTGACAAATCTGGCAACTGGACGCAGTGAGCACTTCGAATTGAACGGATACAAGAAGTATTGTTTGATGAATGCCCTCGACGACATTGACTTCTTATTGGAGAATACCGACAAGATAGAAGATTGGGAGAATGTCAATAAATAGAAAAGTTCCCGTTCTTGTGGAGATAATGGACACGACGCTGCGCGATGGTGAGCAGACCAGCGGCGTCAGTTTCATGCCCCATGAGAAGCTCATGATAGCTCGTGCCTTGTTGCAGGACCTCAATGTGGACCGCATAGAGGTGGCTTCGGCGCGTGTATCTGAAGGCGAGAAGGAAGCCGTCAAGAGCATTTGCCGCTGGGCTGCACAATGTGGCAAACTGGATAGGGTAGAGGTGCTTGGCTTTGTGGACGGAAAGACCTCGGTAGATTGGCTCTGTGAAACGGGTTGCCAGCGGTTGAACTTGCTTTGCAAGGGCTCGAAGCACCATTGTGAGGAACAACTGAAAAAGACAATTGATGAGCATGTGGCCGATATTAAGGAAGTGTTGGCCTATGCTGCAACCAAGGGCGTGAAGGTAAATCTTTACCTTGAGGACTGGAGTAACGGAATGAAGTCTTCGCCCGAATATGTGTTTGCATTGGTAGATGCCTTGAAGGATAGTCAGGTAGAGAGGTTTATGCTGCCCGATACATTGGGCGTTTTGAATCCCCTCGACCTGTTGCGTTTTATGCATCGCATGACAAAACGCTATCCTGAACTCCATTTTGATTTTCATGCCCATAACGATTACGACCTTGCCATTAGCAATGTATTGGCTGCCGTCTTGGCAGGCTGCAAGGGTATTCATACGAGTGTGAATGGACTTGGCGAACGCGCAGGAAATGCTCCCTTGGCCAGTGTGCAGGCTATTCTGAAGGACCAGTTCCAGGCACAGACGAACATCGACGAGAGCCGTCTCAATGAGGTGAGCCGTCTGGTGGAGAGTTATTCGGGTATAGCCATTCCGCCCAATCAACCGATTACGGGCGACAATGTCTTTACACAGGTTGCGGGAGTACATGCCGATGGCGACAGCAAGGCAGGATTGTACCAGAACGACCTCATCCCCGAGCGTTTTGGCCGTAAGCGTGAATATGCGCTCGGCAAGAATTCGGGAAAGGCAAACATCCTGAAGAATCTTGAGGAACTGGGACTGGAACTGACGCCAGAACAGACGAAGCGCGTAACACAGCGCATCATAGAACTGGGCGACAAAAAACAACTTGTTACACAGGAAGACCTTCCCTTTATTGTCAGTGATGTGCTGAAACATTCGGGTACGGAGGAACATGTCAAGTTGTTGTCTTATGTGGTGACTACGGCTTATGGGCTGAAGCCTCTTGCCAGCATCCGACTGGAGATAAACGGCGAAACCTATGAGGAGAGTGCGAATGGAGATGGTCAGTATGATGCTTTCGTGCGTGCCGTGCGCCACATCTACCGGGACCGTCTGGGGCGCAAGTTCCCGTGGCTCTCGAACTATGCCGTCACCATCCCGCCCGGCGGGCGAACGGATGCCCTCGTAC
>JAGCYD010000053.1 GCA_017960985.1 Bacteroidaceae bacterium | reverse complement strand
TCCGTACCATGGACTGTACAGGTGAGATCCACCTGCCCGATGGAATCGAGATGGTAATGCCTGGTGATAACGTTGAGATCAAGGTTGAGCTCATCTATGCTGTTGCTCTGAACGTAGGTCTGCGTTTCGCTATCCGTGAGGGTGGTCGCACCGTAGGTTCAGGTCAGATTACTGAGGTATTCGATTAATCTTCGATAAAACCAACATTCCAAGTTGAGAGCAAGGGATGAAAATCCCCACTCTCAACTTTTCTACGGGAATAGCTCAGTTGGTAGAGCACTGGTCTCCAAAACCAGGTGTCGGGAGTTCGAGCCTCTCTTCCCGTGCAAAAATACAAGAGTATGTTAAAGAGAATATTTAATTACTGTAAAGTATCATACGAAGAACTCGTGCATAAGACCACTTGGCCTACGCGCTCAGAACTTATGAACAGTGCAATACTTGTACTCATAGCTTCCCTATGTATTGCATTGGTAGTTTTCGTTATTGATCAAGCGTTCCAGCACTTTATGGAACTTGTCTATGGTCTGTTACGCTAAATTAGGATTGGGAAATGGCTGAAACTGGAAAGAACTGGTACGTAATGCGTGCCATAAGTGGAAAGGAAGGCAAAGTAAAGGAGTACATCGAAGCGATGCTTCACCAAGGTGGAGAATTCGCCAAGCATGTGTCTCAGGTACTTATCCCAACCGAGAAGGTGGTATCAGTCCGTAACGGCAAGCGTGTCGTAAAGGAGAAGAACCGCTTTGCTGGCTATGTCTTTGTTGAGGCAGAGTTGGTGGGAGAGGTTCAACCTCGGCTGAGAGCGGTTCCTAATGTGCTCGGATTCTTGAGTGACACTAAGACTAACACGAAACCCATGCCTCTGCGTCCCATTGAGGTAAACCAAATGTTGGGTACCGTAGATGAGTTGCAGGAAATCCCCGAGGATATGCCAATACCATTCGAGGTGGGTGAAAATGTGAAGGTAGTAGATGGTCCATTCACAGGATTCGATGCCGTTATCGAAGAAATCAACGACGAGAAGAAGAAACTGAAAGTGTCTGTCAAGATCTTTGGACGTAAGACTCCATTAGATTTGGGCTTTATGCAAGTTGAAAAGCAATAGCGTAGTTGTTACCTACCTATGCTTTCAAAAACAATAGATTAAAAGTATTAAGAAAATGGCTAAAGAAGTTGCTGGATTAATCAAATTACAGATTAAAGGAGGCGCTGCAAATCCATCTCCCCCAGTAGGTCCCGCGTTGGGCTCAAAGGGTATCAATATCATGGATTTCTGTAAGGCATTCAACGCCAGAACTCAGGACAAGGCCGGTAAGGTACTGCCTGTAGTTATCACTTATTACACGGATAAGTCGTACGATTTTATCGTAAAGACTCCTCCTGTGGCAATACAGTTGATGGAGGCTGCGAAAGTCAAGGGCGGTTCAGCAGAACCTAATCGCCGCAAGGTTGCCGAGATTACTTGGGATCAAGTGCGTGCGATTGCCCAGGACAAAATGCCCGACCTGAACTGCTTCACTATTGAAGCTGCAATGACTTTGGTAGCCGGAACAGCAAGAAGTATGGGTATCACTGTAAAGGGTGACTTCCCCGGTAATAACTAAAAACTTCAATTCATCATGAGTAAACTGACAAAGAATCAGAAGTTGGTCGCTGATAAGATTGAAGCAGGGAAGGCATACACTTTGAAGGAGGCTTCTCAGTTGGTTAAGGATATCACCACGACCAAGTTTGACGCTTCTATTGATATCGATGTGCGTCTGGGTGTAGATCCTCGTAAGGCTAATCAGATGGTGCGTGGCGTGGTTTCACTGCCAAACGGTACCGGTAAGGTTACACGAGTTCTGTGCCTTTGCACGCCCGATGCTGAAACTGCTGCTAAAGAAGCAGGCGCTGACTATGTAGGTCTCGATGAATATATCGAGAAAATTAAAGGCGGTTGGACCGACATTGATGTTATCATCACAATGCCCGCTATCATGGGTAAGATTGGTGCACTGGGTCGTGTTCTTGGTCCTCGCGGTTTGATGCCTAACCCCAAGAGTGGTACCGTGACAATGGATGTTGCCAAGGCTATCCGTGAGGTTAAGCAGGGTAAGATTGATTTCAAGGTTGATAAGACTGGTATTGTACACGCTTCTATCGGTAAGGTTTCTTTCGATGCAGAGAAGATTGCACAGAATGCCAAGGAGTTTATCAATACAATCATCAAACTCAAACCCGCTGCTGCAAAGGGAACTTATATCAAGAGTATTTATCTTTCGAGTACTATGAGCTTAGGTGTCAAGATTGACCCCAAGGCCGTTGACGAGATTTAAAAGGATAGATTAATCATGAGAAAGGAAGATAAAGTTGCAATTATTGCAAAGCTGGGTGAGACCCTGCAGGCATATCCCCATTTCTACTTGGTAGATGTAGAGGGTATGAACGCATCGTCCACAAGCGCTCTTCGTCGTAAGTGTTTCCAGAACGAGATCAAGATGGTGCTCGTAAAGAATACTCTCTTGCAGAAGGCTCTGGATGCTTCGGAGGTAGATTTCTCTGCATTATATGGTACACTGAAAGGCACGACAGCCGTAATGTTCTCGAATGTTGCGAATGTTCCTGCTAAGATGCTTAAGGAGCTGAAGGATAAGAAGGTTGAAAAGCCTGTATTGAAAGCAGCCTACGCAGAAGAAAGTGTATATGTTGGTGCAGACCAGCTTAGTGCATTGTGCTCTATCAAGAGCAAGAGTGAGGTTATCGCAGAGATTGTTGCTTTGCTGCAGTCTCCAGCCAAGAATGTTCTGTCGGCTTTGCAGAGTGGACAGAATACAATTCACGGAGTCCTCAAGACTCTGGGCGAGAAGAGCGAGTAATCGTTAGGCTCGCCGCCTGAATCAATTAAAAGTAAAACAAACAAACAAATTTTTAATAAGATGGCAGATTTGAAAGCTATTGCTGAAGAGTTGGTAAACTTGACAGTGAAAGAAGTTAATGAGTTGGCAACCATCCTGAAGGATGAGTATGGAATTGAACCTGCTGCTGCAGCTGTTGCTGTTGCTGGTGGTGCTGCTGCCGGTGGTGCTGCTGCCGGTGGTGCTGCTGAAGAGAAGAGCGACTTTGATGTTGTTCTGAAGTCAGCTGGTGCAAACAAGCTCCAGGTTGTTAAGGCCGTTAAGGAAGCTTGTGGCCTGAACTTGAAGGACGCTAAGGATCTCGTTGACGGTGCTCCCAGCACACTGAAGGAGGGTATGCCCAAGGCTGATGCTGAGGCTCTGAAGAAGACCCTCGAAGAGGTTGGCGCTGAAATCGAGCTGAAGTAAGATTCATTCCTGGCTAACAGGACTTACGGTAAAGGATCCTCTGGTAGAGGGTTCTTTGCCTTTTTGTGTATAGGAAAATACCCAAGTTGACAAAACTAATAATAGATGGCTTCTAATTTAACAAACAACAGAGTAAATTTTGCTTCTGTAAAGAATCCGATGCCTTATCCGGATTTCTTGGAAGTTCAGCTGAAATCTTTTAATGATTTCCTACAGTTGGATACTCCGCCCGAATTGAGGAAAAACGATGGACTGTATAAGGTGTTCTCAGAGAATTTCCCTATTACAGATACTCGTAATAACTTCCAGTTGGAGTTCCTGGACTATTATATTGATCCTCCTCGCTATAGTATAGAGGAATGTCTGGAGAGAGGATTGACTTATGCCGTGCCTTTGAAGGCAAAGCTTAAGTTGTATTGTACAGATCCAGAGCATGAGGACTTTGATACTGTAATCCAGGATGTCTTCTTGGGTCCTATCCCATATATGACTGCCAATGGTACATTCATTATCAATGGTGCTGAACGCGTAGTCGTTTCTCAGTTGCACCGTTCACCAGGTGTATTCTTTGGTAGCAGTGTTCATTCTAACGGAACACAACTTTATTCTGCCCGTATCATTCCGTTCAAGGGTTCTTGGATAGAGTTTGCTACGGACATCAACAATGTGATGTATGCTTACATCGATCGTAAGAAGAAGTTGCCCGTAACTACACTGTTGCGTGCTATCGGTTTTGAAACAGATAAGGATATCCTTGAGATATTTGTTCAAACCGAGGAAATTGCTGCAACAAAGAAGAACCTGCAAAAGTATGCAGGTCAGAAATTGGCTGCTCGTGTCTTGAAGAGTAGAGTTGAGGACTTTGTAGATGAAGATACGGGTGAGGTTATTTCTGTTGAGCGTAACGAAGTAATCTTGGAGCGTGAATCTGAACTGACAGAGGAAAACATTGAATTGATTTTGGATAGTGGAGTCGAGACCGTTCTGGTACTCAAAGAAGATTCAAACACAAGCGGCTATTCTATCATTTTCAATACACTGCAGAAGGATACTTCGAACAGTGAGAAGGAAGCCATCCTTCATATTTATCGTCAGTTGCGTAATGCAGACCCAGCCGATGACGCAAGTGCCCGTGAGGTAATAAACAACTTGTTCTTCTCGGAGAAGCGTTATGACTTGGGCGAGGTCGGCCGTTATCGTATCAATCGCAAACTGGGACTTGATACAGACCCAAGTGTGCGCGTGCTGACGAAGGAAGATATCATCGAGATTATCAAGTATCTGATTGAGTTGATCAATTCTAAGGCTGCAGTTGATGATATCGACCACTTGAGCAACCGCCATGTTCGTACGGTTGGTGAGCAGTTGAGCAATCAGTTTGCTATTGGTCTGGCTCGTATGAGCAGAACTATTCGTGAGCGTATGAATGTACGCGATAACGAAGTGTTCACACCGACAGACCTTATTAACGCTAAGACAATATCGAGCGTTATTAATAGTTTCTTTGGAACGAATGCCCTTTCGCAGTTCATGGATCAAACCAACCCCTTGGCTGAGGTTACGCACAAGCGTCGTCTTTCAGCGTTAGGTCCTGGTGGTTTGTCTCGTGAGCGTGCAGGTTTTGAGGTTCGAGATGTACATTATACTCATTATGGTCGTCTTTGTCCTATTGAGTCTCCTGAAGGTCCCAATATCGGTCTGATCAGTTCTCTCTGTGTATTTGCAAAGATAAATGACCTCGGCTTTATTGAGACACCTTATCGTGTGGTTAAGGATGGAGTTGTGGATTTGAGCGATGAAGGTATAAAGTATATGACCGCAGAGGAAGAGGAGAATCAGATTATCGGTCAGGGTAATGCTCCTTTGAATGATGATGGTACTTTCATTCGCTCAAGGGTTAAGTGCCGTCGCGATGATGACTATCCTGTAGTTCATCCTTCGGAAGTAAACCTGATGGATGTTGCTCCTCAGCAGATTGCTTCTATTGCAGCTTCATTGATTCCCTTCTTGGAGCACGACGATGCTCACCGTGCATTGATGGGTTCGAACATGATGCGTCAGGCCGTACCTCTATTGCGTACCGAGGCTCCTATCGTCGGTACAGGTATTGAGGAACAGGTATGTACGGATAGTCGTACGATGATTACGGCCGAAGGTGATGGCGTTGTGGAATATGTTGATGCTACAACCATTCGTATCTTGTACGATCGTACGGACGATGAGGAATTCGTAAGCTTCGAGCCTGCGCTCAAGGAATATCGTATTCCTAAGTTCCGTCGTACTAACCAGAATATGACTATCGACCTCCGTCCTATCTGTAATAAGGGTGATAGGGTTAAGGCCGGTGATATTCTGACGGAAGGTTACTCAACAGAGAATGGCGAGTTGGCACTGGGTAAAAACCTTCTTGTGGCTTACATGCCTTGGAAGGGTTACAACTACGAGGATGCCATCGTGCTGAATGAGCGTATTGTTCGTGAGGATATCATGACCAGTGTTCATGTTGAAGAGTTCGCACTTGAGGTTCGTGAGACCAAGCGCGGTTTCGAAGAACTGACCAGTGATATTCCAAATGTCAGCGAGGAGGCTACAAAGGATTTGGACGAGAACGGTATTATCCGTATCGGTGCCCGTGTAACTCCTGGCGATATCATGATAGGTAAGATTACACCTAAGGGTGAGAGTGATCCCAGTCCAGAAGAGAAGTTGCTTCGTGCTATCTTCGGTGATAAGGCCGGTGATGTGAAGGATGCTTCTTTGAAGGCTAACCCCTCGCTCAATGGTGTGGTTATCGATAAGAAGTTGTTCTCTCGTGCTATCAAGACTCGTTCTGCAAAGATGCAAGATAAACCTCGTTTGGCAGCAATTGACGAAGAATTCCACAACAAGGTAGAAGACCTGAAGGCTATCCTTATTGATAAGTTAATGGAACTGACAAAGGGTCTTACTTCTTGTGGTGTGAAGGACTATCTTGGAGCCGAGGTTATTCCTTCTGGTCGTAAGTTTACCGCTTCAGCTCTCAATGCAATTGAAGATTTCACATCTATTCAGTTGTCGGGCTGGACAAAGAAGGAACATACCAATATCTTGATTTCCAAGTTGGTCATGAACTACTTGAAGAAATACAAGTTGTTGGATGCAGAGATGAAGCGCAAGAAGTTCGCAATCACAATTGGTGACGAACTGCCCGCAGGTATCATCCAAATGGCAAAGGTTTACATTGCCAAGAAACGTAAGATTGGTGTCGGTGACAAGATGGCCGGTCGTCATGGTAACAAGGGTATTGTGTCGAAGGTCGTTCGTCAGGAGGATATGCCATTCTTGGCTGACGGTACGCCTGTTGATATTGTGCTGAACCCATTGGGCGTGCCCTCTCGTATGAATATCGGTCAGATATTCGAGACCATCTTGGGAGCTGCCGGAAAAGAACTCGGTGTTAAGTTTGCTTCTCCTATCTTCGATGGAGCTTCTCTAGAAGATTTGGACCAGTGGACGGAAAAGGCTGGTCTGCCCCGATACTGCTCTACACAGTTGTATGATGGTGCGACGGGTGAGCCTTTCGACCAGTTAGCAACTGTTGGTGTAGCATATATGCTGAAACTTGGCCACATGGTAGAGGACAAGATGCATGCCCGTTCAATCGGTCCGTACTCTCTTATTACGCAGCAGCCATTGGGTGGTAAGGCCCAGTTCGGAGGTCAGCGTTTCGGAGAAATGGAGGTTTGGGCTATCGAGGCATTCGGTGCATCTCATGTATTGCAAGAGATTCTGACCATCAAGTCGGATGATGTTGCAGGTCGTAGCAAGGCATACGAAGCTATTGTTAAGGGTGAGCCTATGCCAACCCCAGGTATTCCTGAGTCACTGAATGTGCTGTTGCACGAGCTCAAGGGCTTAGGTTTGAGTGTAACTCTCGATTAATGGATACATATAAAGAATACAACTATGGCTTTTAAGAGAGATAATAATAAAGTAAAGACTAATTTCACGAAAATTACCATCGGATTGGCATCTCCCGAGGAGATCCTTGAAAATTCGTATGGTGAGGTTCTGAAGCCTGAGACCATCAACTATCGTACCTACAAACCCGAGCGCGATGGTCTGTTCTGCGAGCGCATTTTCGGTCCTACTAAGGATTACGAGTGCCATTGCGGTAAGTACAAGCGTATCCGTTATAAAGGTATTGTCTGCGACCGTTGCGGTGTAGAGGTTACCGAAAAGAAAGTTCGTCGAGAGCGTAGCGGACATATTGCTTTGGTAGTGCCTGTAGCACATATCTGGTATTTCCGTTCTTTGCCTAATAAGATTGGTTATCTGTTGGGACTTCCCACCAAAAAGTTGGACCAGATTATCTATTACGAGCGCTATGTCGTAATTCAGTTGGGTGCACTGGCAGGTGTGAAGATTGAGTCATTGGGCCGTCCTTTGGAGGAAAATGACTTGCTGTCCGAGGAGGAATATGTAGATGTAATGAATCATGTCTCCAAGGAGAATGCATATCTCGAGGATAGTGACCCCAACAAGTTTATTGCAAAGATGGGTGCCGAGGCTGTTTACGACCTTTTGTGTCGTGTGGACCTTGATGCTCTGTCATTCCAGTTGCGTGACCTTGCCAATCAGGAAGGTGCACAGCAGCGTAAGAATGATGCCCTGAAGCGCTTGCAGGTTGTTGAGTCTTTCCGCGCCAGCCGTGACCGCAACAGACCAGAGTGGATGATTATGAAGATTCTTCCTGTCATTCCTCCCGAATTGCGTCCCTTGGTACCATTGGATGGTGGCCGTTTCGCCACAAGTGACTTGAACGACCTCTATCGTCGTGTCATCATTCGCAATAACCGTCTAAAGAGACTGATTGAGATTAAGGCTCCCGAAGTCATCTTGCGCAATGAGAAGCGAATGTTGCAGGAGGCTGTCGATAGCCTGTTTGACAATAGCCGTAAGAGTAGTGCAGTAAAAACGGAGAACAACCGTCCCTTGAAGTCTCTTTCCGACTCGCTGAAGGGTAAGCAGGGCCGTTTCCGTCAGAATCTGTTAGGTAAGCGTGTCGATTATTCAGCCCGTTCGGTTATCGTTGTCGGTCCTGAATTGAAGATGGGTGAGTGCGGTCTGCCTAAATTGATGGCTGCCGAACTTTACAAGCCATTCATCATCCGTAAGCTTATCGAGCGCGGTATTGTAAAGACTGTAAAGAGTGCTAAGAAGATTGTAGACCGTAAGGAACCCATTATCTGGGATATCTTGGAGCATGTAATGAAGGGTCATCCCGTACTCTTGAACCGTGCCCCGACTTTGCACCGTCTTGGTATTCAGGCTTTCCAGCCTAAGATGATTGAAGGCAAGGCTATTCAGCTTCATCCGTTGGCATGTACGGCATTTAATGCCGACTTCGACGGTGACCAGATGGCCGTTCACTTGCCTTTGAGCAACGAGGCTATTTTGGAAGCACAGATTCTGATGCTCCAGAGCCACAATATCTTGAACCCGGCTAATGGTGCGCCTATTACCGTTCCTTCTCAGGATATGGTGCTTGGTTTGTATTATATTACCAAGATGCGTCCAGGTGCTAAGGGTGAAGACTTGACTTTCTATGGTCCAGAGGAGGCAATCGTTGCTTACAACGAGAAGAAGGTGGATATTCATGCCCCCATCAAGGTCGTTGTAGATGACAAGATGGAGGATGGAACCATCGGTAAGAAGATGGTAGAGACTTCTGTCGGTCGTGTCATTGTCAATGAGGTTGTACCTACAGAAGTTGGTTTCTTCAACGAGACGATTTCCAAGAAGAACCTGCGTGGCATCATTACTGATGTTATAAAGAATGTGGGTGTAGCTCGGGCTTGTGCCTTCCTCGACGGAATTAAGAACCTGGGTTATAAGATGGCTTACGAAGGTGGTCTTTCTTTCAACCTCGGTGACATCATCATTCCTGAAGAGAAGAAAGCACTTATCCATCGTGGAAACGATGAGGTAGAGCGTATCGCTCAGGACTATGGTATGGGTTTCATCACCGACAAGGAGCGTTACAACAAGGTTATCGATGCCTGGACACATATCAACAATGACCTGTCTGAGATTTTGATGAAGACGATGAAGGAGGCAGATCAGGGTTTTAATGCCGTATATATGATGTTGGATTCTGGTGCTCGTGGTAGTAAGGGACAGATCAGTCAGCTCTCTGGTATGCGTGGTCTGATGGCTAAGCCTCAGAAGGCTGGTGCTGAGCCTCTGATTATCGAAGACCCCATTATCTCGAACTTCAAGGAGGGTATGTCCGTGCTAGAGTACTTTATCTCTACTCACGGTGCCCGTAAGGGTCTTGCCGATACGGCCTTGAAGACAGCCGATGCCGGTTACCTGACTCGTCGTCTGGTTGATGTTAGCCATGATGTCATCATCAACGAGGAAGACTGTGGGACGCTTCGTGGCCTTGTTTGTACGGCTTTGAAGAATGGCGATGAAGTTATCTCGTCGCTGTATGAGCGTATTTTGGGTCGAGTATCGGTTCACGATATCATTCATCCTATTACTGGCAAGCTCATTTGTGCCGCAGGTGAGGAAATTACCGAAGCTAAGGCTCAGGAGATTGAGGATAGCCCCATCGAGAGCGTCGAGATTCGTTCCGTACTTACTTGCGAGAGCAAGCATGGTGTCTGCATGAAGTGCTACGGCCGTAACTTGGCTACAAGCAAGATGGTACAGAAGGGCGAGGCCGTGGGTGTCATTGCCGCACAATCCATCGGTGAGCCTGGTACACAGCTGACACTTCGTACCTTCCACGCTGGTGGTGTGGCTGGTAATGCTGTTGCCAACGCTATGATTATGGCTAAGTACGATGCTAAACTGAACTTCGATGAATTGCGTACCGTGGATTTCGTCGATGAAGATGGAAAGGCTGCCAAGATGGTTGTCGGCCGATTGGCAGAAGTTCGCTTTGTTGAACCGAAGACAGGTATTGTTCTGTTGACACAGAATGTGCCTTATGGTTCTACCTTATACAATAAGGAAGGTGATCTCGTGAAGAAGGGTGATGTCATTGCAAAGTGGGATCCCTTCAATGCCGTTATCGTTACGGAAACGCCGGGTAAGGTTCAGTTTGAGAATGTTATCGAGGGCGTAACCTATCGTGTAGATACGGATGAGATTTCGGGTCAGCGTGAATTCGTTGTCACGGAGTCTAAGGATCGTACGATTGCACCTTCTGCTCATATCTTTGACGAGAAGGGCGAACTTATTCGTACCTATAACTTCCCGATTAACGGACATATCACGGTTGCAGACGGTCAAACCGTTAAGGCTGGTGATGTGCTGGTTAAGATTCCTCGTGCATTAGGTGGCGGTGGTGGTGACATCACTGGCGGTCTGCCTCGTGTGACGGAATTGTTTGAGGCTCGTAACCCGAGCAACCCTGCAATCGTTGCTGAAATCGACGGTGAGGTTACAATGGGTAAACTGAAACGTGGTAACCGCGAGATTATTATCACCTCTAAGGTAGGTGATGTACGCAAGTATCTTGTGCCTCTGTCGAAGCAGATCCTGGTACAGGAGAATGACTATGTGCGTGCTGGTACACCTCTTTCCGATGGCGCCATCACACCTGCCGACATCTTGGCAATCAAGGGCCCCACGGCAGTACAGGAATATATCGTGAACGAGATTCAGGATGTATATCGTCTGCAAGGTGTAAAGATTAACGACAAGCACTTCGAGGTTATCGTGCGTCAGATGATGCGTAAGGTACAGATTGAGGAGCCCGGTGATACACGCTTCCTTGAGCAGCAGGTTGTGGATAAGATTGAGTTCTTTGAGGAGAACGACCGCATCTGGGGCAAGAAGGTTGTTGTCGATGCCGGTGATTCTGAGACAATGCAGAAAGGTATGATCGTAACTGCGCGTAAGTTGAGGGACGAAAATTCGATGCTGAAGCGTAAGGACTTGAAACTGGTTCAGGTTCGCGATGCAATGCCAGCTACCAGTGTGCAGATTCTGCAGGGTATCACGCGTGCTGCATTGCAGACTACTTCGTTCATCTCTGCCGCATCGTTCCAGGAAACGACAAAGGTATTGAACGAGGCCGCCATCAATGGAAAGACCGACCGTCTGGAGGGTATGAAGGAGAATGTAATCTCTGGACACCTCATCCCTGCCGGTACAGGTCTGCGCGAGTTCGACAAGATTGTAGTGGGTTCGAAGGAAGACTTCGACCGTGCCGCAATGATGCGTAAGTCGCTGGTGGATTTTGAAGAGGAGGACCTCTAATTTTCCTCTTTCCGATTATAAGTAAGGCGGGCACTCTCAATAGGGTGCCCGCCTTCTCTTTCAATACTATTCCTCCGTCGGTATCGGTATTATTCTTCCGCTTTGGTAAATACTACCCTTTTTTCTTGTTTCTTTGCCCTCTATGTGCTAATTTTGCATAGAAACTGAAATAGCAATAATTATGCTCAACGAAACTCCCCTATCTCAAGTGATTCATTCCCAGGCAGAGCGCTATGGTGACCGCACGGCCTTGATGTATAAGGACTACGAAAAAGGCTGTTGGGAGGAAATATCCTGGAACGGCTTTTCTCATCGTGTGCGACTGGCCAGTAATGCTTTGCTCAGCCTTGGTGTAGGCGTACAGGAGAATGTTGCCGTGTTCTCCCAGAACAAACCGGAATGTCTCTTCGTCGATTTTGGCGCTTATGGTATCCGTGCCGTTACTATCCCGTTCTATGCTACTAGCAGCGAGACGCAGGTGAAGTATATGGTCTCTGATGCCAGCATCCGCTATATTTTCGTTGGCGAACAGTATCAGTACGATATTGCCTTGCGTGTCATGCAGCTCGACCCGCATGTTCGCAAGCTCATTATATTCGACTCTACAGTTAAGAAGAACCCACAAGATAAGACCAGTATCTATTTCGATGAGTTCCTCGCTTTGGGCGAAGGCTTCCCTTATCAAGACGAAGTGGAGAAGCGTTCCTCCGAACTTCAGCCTGAAGACTTGGCTAATATCCTCTACACCAGTGGTACTACGGGCTTGTCCAAGGGCGTTATGCAGACCCATCGTCAATATGCTTTTGCCTTCAAGGGCCATGTGGGCGCTATCCCCTTGTCTGACCAGGATGTCATCCTCAACTTCCTGCCGTTCACCCATATCTTCGAGCGTGCATGGAGTTATCTCTGTATTTGCTTCGGTGCTACGCTTGCTGTGAACCTCAAACCGCAGGATGTTCTTCAGTCCATGTTGGAGGTACACCCCACTTGTATGTCAGCCGTACCCCGCTTCTGGGAAAAAGTATATGCTGGTGTACAGGAGAAAATCAACAGCAGCAGTTCGGTACAGCGCCATCTGATGCTCGATGCCCTTCGGGTAGGTAAAGAATATAATGTAAACTATCGTATGCGTGGACTTGTACCCCCATTGGCACTGAAGATGAAGTATAAGTTCTACGAGAAAACCGTTATTGCCTTGCTTCTGAAGAACCTCGGACTGGAGCGCCAGAATTTCTTCCCCACAGCCGGAGCCGCTGTACCCGTGGAGGTGGAAGAATTTGTCCATGCTGCAGGTATCGGCATGATAGTAGGGTATGGACTAACCGAGTCCACGGCAACCGTGTCGTGTGATCGTTGGAATAAGACCATCTCTCTCGGCTCTGTAGGACGCGTTCTGCCTGGTGTCGAAGTGAAAATTGGTGAGAATAGTGAAATCCTGCTCAAGGGAGAGACCATCACGCAGGGATACTACCGCAAAGCAGAAGTGACAGCAAACGCTTTTGATGCCGAAGGCTGGTTCCATACGGGTGATGCAGGTTATTTGAAGGATGGAGAACTCTACCTCACCGACCGTATTAAGGACCTCTTCAAGACCAGTAACGGTAAGTATATCGCACCGCAGATGATAGAGACCAAACTTGTGGTGGACCGCTATATTGACCAGATTGTCATCATTGCCGACCAACGCAAATTCGTTTCGGCCTTGATTATCCCCGACTATGCAGTGCTTGAGGATTGGGCAAAGAAGCATCATATTGAGTTTGGAAGCCGTGCAGAGTTGTGTAAAAATCCTGAAATAGTACAGTTCGTAATGGAGCGTATAGAAACTCTCCAGCAGGAGTTTGCCCACTATGAGCAGGTGAAGCGTGTAACCCTCCTTCCCGAACCGTTTAGCATGGAGAAGGGTGAACTGACCAACACATTGAAGATAAAGCGTCCCGTCATTTATAAGAATTATGCGGCGGAAATTGACGCGATGTATGCTGAATAAACCGTTATGATAACAGCAGAGCAATTGAAGGAAGTGAAGGACCGCACAGAGCAGCTCTTTCATTACCTGAATATCGACGCAAAGAAAATACAACTGGAGGAGGAGCAACTGCGTACTCAGGCACCTGATTTCTGGGAAGATCAGAAGCGTGCAGAGGAACAGATGAAACTCGTCAAGGGGCTGGAGAAGTGGATAAAGGGCTATGGCGAAGTGAAATCGTTTTGCGACGAACTGGAACTGGCCTGTGAATACTATCGGGAACAACTCGTGACCGAGCAAGAAGTGGACGACCTTTATGCCAAGGCATTGGCAGCAATCGAGGACCTCGAGTTGAAGAATATGCTGCGACGGGAAGAAGACTCCATGGATGCCGTGCTGAAGATAAATGCCGGAGCAGGTGGAACCGAGGCACAGGACTGGGCACAGATGTTGATGCGCATGTATATGCGTTGGGCCGAGTCGAATGGCTACAAGTGTGCCGTCAGCAATATACTCGATGGTGACGATGCCGGTATCAAGACTTGTACATTGGAGATTATGGGCGAGTTTGCCTATGGTTATCTGAAAAGCGAGAATGGCGTGCACCGTCTTGTCCGCGTTTCACCATACAATGCTCAGGGCAAGCGCATGACCTCCTTTGCCTCAGTCTTTGTCACGCCTCTTGTCGATGATTCCATCGAGGTGAATATAGAGCAGGCGCGTATCTCTTGGGACACCTTCCGTAGTAGCGGTGCTGGTGGACAGAATGTGAACAAGGTGGAGTCTGGCGTTCGCTTGCGCTATCAGTATAAGGACCCCTATACCGGTGAGGAAGAAGAAATCCTGATTGAGAATACGGAGACTCGCGACCAACCAAAGAACAAGGAAAATGCTCTGCGTTTGTTGCGCTCAATGCTTTACGATAAGGAACTCCAGCACCGTATGCAGGAGCAGGCAAAGATTGAAGCCGGAAAGAAGAAGATAGAGTGGGGTAGTCAGATACGCAGTTATGTGTTTGACGACCGTCGCGTGAAAGACCACCGAACCAACTATCAGACCAGCGATGTGGACGGCGTGATGGATGGCAAGATTGATGCCTTTATCAAGGCGTATTTGATGGAGTTCGGTGAGAGTGAATAAGCCTTTTGACCTAAAATCAGATATTATGAGTAGCATTAAGAAAGAGAACCGTAAAAGAAGAGCCGCGAAACACTCTGCACATGAGGAGGAGCAGGCACGCAAGGTAATTCGTGGAATTATCATAGCCCTTGTTATTCTCGGTGTGGTTTTGGTTACGCTGCTTTCCATGATGTAGTCTGATGGCACAGGAGATAGAAAGGAAATTCCTTGTCCATGGAGATTATAAGGCTCAGGCATATGCCGTGAGTCATATTCAGCAGGGCTATATCGGAACAAAACCAGGAAGAACGGTGCGTATTCGTATCCGCGACGAGAAAGCCTATATCACGATAAAGGGACCAGCAGGTAAAGCCGGTTTGTCACGCTATGAGTTCGAGACTGAAGTCCCTCTTGCTGATGCGCATGACTTATTATTACTTTGCGAGCCGGGAATAATAGACAAACATCGTTATCTGGTTAAGAGTCCTGATGGTTGTCATGTCTGGGAAGTGGACGAGTTTCACGGAGATAACGACGGACTTGTTATGGCGGAGATAGAACTCCGTAGCGAAGACGAGGAGTTTGAAAAGCCCGATTTTATTGGTAAGGAAGTGACAGGCGACCGCCGTTATTACAATGGTCACCTGCGGGCTAACCCTTACAAACTCTGGAAAGAATCAGCGGACCGATAAGGGCCGCCAACAAGACACCCACGCAATTTGCGGCAAAATCCATCCAATCACCACTGCGATAGGTGGTGAGGTATTTCTGCATCAGTTCCAATGCTCCTCCCAACAGGGCGGGGAGTAATATGGCACCGATGGTTACCCGCAACCACAAGATGCTTTTGTGCTGTTTGAAATATTCCCACCATATCACAAGACACAATCCTCCGTACATGACGAAGTGCCCCCATTTGTCCATGAACTTGATGTCTGGCATTTCCGGCATCTCCTGAAGTGGCGCAAGGGATAGGATGATAACCACGGCTGTCACGAAGTGACTCAAGGGGTATCTTTTTAGGTATGAAGCTTTCATAACGATTCGATTAGTTGCAAAGATACGATTTTTTTGGTAATTTTGCGCTGTTCTTTGCAGTTATTTATCGCATGAGTACAAGCAGTTCGACGGGAAGAGGCAGTTTCGGAACTTCGTTGGGAGTCATCTTGGCTTCTGCCGGCTCTGCTGTCGGATTGGGTAATATCTGGCGTTTCCCTACTGAGGTTGGAAATAACGGTGGAGCCGCTTTTATACTTGTCTATCTGGCTTTCGTACTATTCTTGTCTTTACCAGTGATGGTTTGCGAGTTTCTGATGGGGCGTAGTTCCCACTCGAACACCGTCGGGGCATGGAAAGTGCTGGCTCCCAAGTCTCCCCTTATTGTGGCTGGTTATTTAGGTATCCTTGCTGGGGTGCTGATATTGTCGTTCTATTCTGTAGTTGCAGGCTGGACGCTGGATTATACCGTACTTTCGTTGGGGAATAAGTTGGCGGGCGATCAGAACTATGCAGCCGTATTCGAGACTTTTGTGAGCAATCCGTGGAAGCCCATTGTCTATCTCTGCCTGTTTCTGTTCTTGACACATTGGATTGTGGCGCGTGGCGTAGAGCGCGGCATTGAGCGATATTCGCGACTCATGATGCCCATGCTTCTGGTCATCATCGTAGTCCTTGCCTTGTCGGCTTCTCGTATGCCTGGCGCGGAGGCGGGACTGACATTCCTGCTTCGTCCGGATTTCTCTAAAATGACTCCCGATGTATTGTTGAGTGCTATGGGGCAGGCTTTGTTCTCCCTCAGTGTCGGGGTGGGATGTTTGACGACTTATGCTTCGTATTTCAAGAAGGAAACGAAACTGATGTCCTCAGCTTTGAGTGTCTGCTTGATAGATACACTGGTTGCTGTGACAAGTGGCTTTATCATTTTCCCTGCGGTTTTTTCGGTATCAGGCCTTAGCGTTGATGCCGGACCAGGATTGGTGTTCATTACCCTCCCGTATGTGTTCAATGCAACCTTTAGTAGCGCGCCCGTATGGGGTTATGTCTTTTCGGGATTGTTCTATTTGTTGCTGGTATTGGCAGCATTGACAAGCAGTATCTCGATGCATGAGATTTCTACGGCATTCCTGACCGACAACTACCAGATGTCCCGTAAATATGCTGCCCGTATCGTGACGGCTGTCTGTATGCTTCTCGGCATTGCCTGTTCCCTGTCTTTCGGACCGTGGAAGGAATATACCTTATGCGGCATGGGCGTGTTCGACTGGTTCGATTATTTCTCTGCCAGATTCTGTATGCCCTTGGGTGCGCTGGCTATAAGTATCTTTGTGGGATGGATAATGCCGCAGCGCGAAGTGCGTAATCAACTGACCAACTGGGGCACACTTCCCATCGTGTTGTATGGAACCTTCCGCTTCTTGTCGCGTTGGGTTGCTCCTTTGGGTGTGGCGATAGTATTTATAAATGAACTCTTACACTGATGGCGCAGCGTAGCAATTTCGGGAGCAAGATAGGCGTAGTGTTGGCCGCAGCGGGTTCTGCTGTGGGACTGGGCAATGTCTGGCGTTTCCCGACGGAAGTCGGCAACAACGGCGGCGCAGCCTTCATCCTGATATATCTGGCTTGTGTCTTGCTAATCGGCATACCTGTAATGGTGAGCGAGTTTGTCATTGGCCGTCATACCCACGCCAATACCATTACGGCCTATCGCAAGTTGGCGCCTGGTACATGGTGGCGTATAGGAGGTATCGAGGGCGTATTTGTGGCATTCCTTATCTTCTGTTACTATATTGTTGTATCGGGGTGGACACTCCACTATACGGTGGCATCGTTCCTGAACCGCCTGTCAACCAACCAGGACTATAAGGCTTATTTTTCAGACTTTGTCAGTAGCCCATGGGAACCCGTGGCATACGCCGTGGTATTCATGCTGATGGTGCATTTGATTATTGTCCGTGGTGTGCAGAATGGCATCGAGAAGTTCTCCAAGTTGATGATGCCGGCTCTGTTACTGATTATTGCGATACTGGTGATATGCTCGTTCTCGATGACTGGATTTACAGAAGGCATGAAGTTCATGCTCCATCCAGAGTTCTCTAAAGTGACGCCCGATGTCGTACTGAGTGCTGTCGGACAGGCCTTCTATTCGCTGAGCCTGGCAATGGGATGTTTGTGTACCTATGCTTCGTACTTTGATTCCAAGACCAATCTGATGAAAACGGCATTCAGTGTTAGTGTCATCGACACTTGCGTGGCCATACTTTGTGGTTTCATTATTTTCCCGGCTGTGTTTTCCGTGCCCGGTGTTGAGGCCAACGAGGGACCGGGTTTGGTGTTTATCACCCTTCCCCATGTGTTCAACATCGCTTTCCACAATGTTCCCATCATTGGCTATCTGTTTTCCAGCCTGTTCTATCTGTTGCTGATGCTGTCAGCCCTGACCAGTGCCATTTCCCTTCATGAGCCGGTGACTGCCTATATCCACGAAGAGTGGCACCTGTCCCGTCATCGTGCAGCATGGTTGGTGACGGTTTCCTGTATGCTCCTTGGTGTGGTCTGCTCCCTGTCTATGGGCGTATGGAACGGATTCCAGATTGGAGGGCTGTGCATATTCGAGTTGTTCGACTTTATTTCGGCTAAGGTCATCCTGCCTTTGGGTGGCATCATCATTGCCCTCTTCGTAGGTTGGAAACTTAGTCGCAAGTTGGTTTACGACGAGGTGACGAATCGTAACACCTTGCGTATCCCCCTGTTCCGCATCTATCTTTTTTTGATTCGTTGGATAGCCCCGTTGGCTATTGCCGTGATATTTGTAAACGAATTGATAAAGGGTTAGCCATGGCCTATTTTGAACTTACCTCCAGTGAGCGTCGCGGTGTTATTGTCCTTGCTATAGCCCTTTTGTTGATGCTCGGGGTCGGGGTGTATGTCTATCGCCATCGTTTGGAGCCTTCCACCGTTGAAGTCCGCCGGCAAGGCAAGAAAGGTTCCTCGAAATACTATGCCGTACCCGAACAGGAAGTGGAGACCTTCCCTTTCGATCCCAATACGGCGGACAGCACAACCTTGCTTCGTTTGGGCTTCCCACCTTTCATGGTTCGCGGTGTGTATCGCTTTCGTGCCCGTGGCGGTCGTTATCATGAACCTTCCGATGTGCGTCGCATCCCTGGCATGACCAACGAACTCTGGGACCGTCTTTCTCCCTATATCCGTATCGACCGGAGGTACCAGTATGTTACACCTCAGCCTCGTGCTATTCCTCGTGCTTTACCCAGTACGGATAGAGAGCCTAACTTGCGCCGCGACACCCTTCGTTTTCCCGTGAAGATGCAAAAGGGTGAGACCGTATCTCTCAATACGGCCGACACCACGGCCTTGAAGCGTATCCCGGGTATCGGTTCCTATTATGCCAGTCGTATTGCCGACTATCGGAAGAAGTTAGGTGGCTTTGCCTCTGCTGAACAAATATTGGAGGCCGACGACGGTATTCCCGTTGAGGCTATGGACTATGTACAGATTGACCCATCGAAGGTAGTCAAGATAGACATCAACCATGCTACCAAGGCCCAGTTGGTTCGGCATCCTTACATCCGTATCTATCGTGCTTCCGACATCTGGCAGTATAGGCACAACTATGGTCCTATTCGTTCTCTTGACGACCTTCGTCGGTTGCCCAACTTCACGGAGAGCGATATAGAAAGGCTGAAGCCTTATCTGGAGTTTAGGTAAAAAGGGTCAGTACTGGAATTCGATCTTTGCTGTAGTGCTGCCGTTAATCATGGTGACGCTGAGGGGGAAGCCGTTGGTGTCTAATTCCCAGTCAAAGGTGGTGATACTACCTTCCTCTTCCTCTTCTTCCCCACTATCCTTCCATTTCTTTATCCTTGTCGCGCTGATGGGCAGATTCTTGAAGTAGAAGTCCCCGAGAATGGAGAAGGCATCCATGCCGTTCAGTATGACATTTGGTATAACACCCACCTTGTTTGGCTGGTCGCTATAGGCAATCTCATAGATGTTGGTGCAGTCTAAGAGTTCTCCATGGGGAGCTTCCTTAGTATCCCAGGACATGGATGTCATATTGCCATCTTCCCAAGTAAAGTACACGGGATCATCATCCACACTCCGTACAATAGGCTTTCCGTCGGCATCGTACTCATAGTCTATTTGCATATCTTTAACCCATCCGAGGTCGTCGTCAGGATATAGCAGGTCGATGGTTGTAATCTTGCCGTTGGAAAGGGTGGCTGTCAGGCGCGTTCCCTCGGGCTGATCCTCTCCGTCTTGTCGGCCGAAGACATGAAATACTGCACTATTCTGCTTGTATTCGGCGGTGAGCCGCATATGCCATGCATCGATGATGCAATCGACCAGCCTTCCCCGCCCGTCGTAGGTATTAAGGAAGTTAACGACCATATCGCCGTCGTCGGAACTTAAGCGGGTGAAGGTCAGCGCCTTGACCGGCTTTACGCCGTATTGCTTCTGGAAGTATTCAATGTCGTCTTCGCTACACGATACGGTCAGCAGAGCCATGAGGCCAACTGCTGCGAGATAAAGCATCTTTTTCATGATGTGTGTTGGTTATGGGGTTAATCTTATATAAGCATAGTTCACGGACAAAGGTATGAAATTAAATCAGAAACGACAAGGAAATGGGACGGATAAATTCTTTGTGAGCGAAGGCAACTGGGCGAGGCGCTTAAGAAAACTGGGCGAGGCATGTTGAGATAGTATAGCGAAGGGTGTTGAGGTAGTATCGCCTCAAAAATGGAGCGCGGATGAGGAATAAATGGGAAAATATTCGTACCTTTGGGGCGTAATAAGGTAAAAGGAAATAGAAACTTATGTGTGGAATCGTAGGATACATCGGTAAGCGGCAGGCTTACCCCGTCTTGATTGGCGGTCTTCACCGCCTGGAGTATCGTGGCTACGACAGCGCAGGCGTGGCCTTGCTGTCGGACACAGACCAGCTGAATGTATATAAGGCCAAGGGTAAGGTCTCGGAACTGGAGGCCGTAGCCAGCGAGAAGGATTGCTCGGGTACGATGGGCATAGCCCATACGCGTTGGGCGACACATGGAGGCCCATCGACAAAGAATGCGCATCCGCATGTGTCGGAGAGCGGAAACCTGACCCTCGTGCACAACGGAATCATCGAGAACTATGCGGTACTTCGCGAGCAGTTGCAGAAGCGCGGTATGCACTTCCAGAGCGAAACGGATACCGAGGTTCTGGTACAACTTATCGAGTATGTGCAGACAAGCCTGGGGCTGAGTCTCGAGGCTGCCGTACAGGCTGCCCTCCAGCGTGTCATCGGGGCATATGCCATCGTGGTGCTCGACCGCCGTACGCCCAACCGTCTGGTAGCTGCCCGCAAAAGTAGCCCGATGGTAGTGGGTATCGGCGAGGACGGAAAGGAGTTCTTCGTGGCCAGCGATGCTTCGCCAATAGCGGAGTACACAAAGCAGATGGTGTATTTGAAGGATGAGGAAATCGTGGTGTGCGAGCGCGACAAGGAACTGCGCGTCTATACGCTGACGGGCGAGAACGTTCCCGTCGAGGTGAAGAAAGTGGAGCTGGACCTGACGATGCTCGACAAGGGCGGCTTCCCACACTTCATGCTGAAGGAAATCTTCGACCAGCCCAGCGTCTTGCAGGATTGTATGCGAGGTCGCGTGTTGCCTGAACATGGGCGTGTGATACTGAGTGCGGTAACCGACCATAGGGAGCGTCTCATCAAAGCTAGGCGCTTTATCATCGTCAGTTGCGGAACTTCGTGGCATGCTGGTCTGATAGGCAAGCAACTGATAGAGCACTTCTGCAAGATTCCCGTCGAAGTGGAGTATGCCAGCGAGTTCCGTTATCGCGACCCTGTCATCTATCCCGACGATGTGGTGATGGCTATTTCGCAGAGTGGTGAGACGGCTGACACATTGGCCGCTATTGAACTGGCCCGCAAGGCTGGTGCCTTCGTGTTCGGCGTGGTGAATGCCGTAGGTAGTTCGATTGCCCGCAATACCGACACAGGAACCTATATTCATGTGGGACCCGAAATCGGTGTGGCTTCGACGAAAGCCTTTACGGGACAGGTCTGTGTGCTAACGATGCTGGCTCTGACGCTGGGCGAGGCTAAGGGTACAATCGACAAGAAGGAGTATCAGGCCGTATTTGACGAACTGCAACTGATTCCGCAGAAGATAGAACGCATCCTGGAGCAGAATGACCGTATAGCCGTACTCTCCAAAATATTCACCTACGCCCACAACTTCTTGTATCTGGGTCGTGGATGGAACTATCCTGTGGCATTGGAAGGTGCGTTGAAGTTGAAGGAGATTAGTTACATTCATGCCGAAGGCTATCCTGCCGCCGAGATGAAACACGGGCCGATTGCCCTTATCGACCAGGAGATGCCAGTGGTGTTCATCGCTACCCATCACCAGTTGCACGAAAAGATTATCTCGAACATGCAGGAGGTGAAGAGCCGCAACGGCCGCATCATTGCTATCATCACCGAGGGCGACGAAGTGGTGAAGCAGATGGTTTCGGAGTACATCGAAGTGCCCGATACACTGGCCTGTTTGGCTCCGTTGCTGAGTGTGATACCTTTGCAACTGCTGGCCTACCATGTTGCCGTACAGAAAGGCCTGAATGTAGATCAGCCCCGTAACCTTGCCAAGAGCGTGACGGTAGAGTAGGGGTAGCGGAAAGGAAACCAGCCCTGTTCTGGCTTGAGGTATAAAGTCATCATATCCTGCTTGATGTTGTTGCTTGCCACAGGTGTGGCGGCACAGCAGATAACGGGTATCATCACAGACAAGGAACACGATGAGCCCATGCCGGGTGTACATATATACTATACCGACGGCAAGGGTTCTGTGGCGGTTTCCGATATCAAGGGAGCCTATAGGATTCCTGCCCGAAAGGCAGAACTGGTGTTTTCCATCGTCGGATACGACCGCTATGTAGTTCCTGTTGAGGCGAAGACCCAACGGCTTGATGTAAAGTTGGTGGAAACCTCGACGGCACTGAACGAAGTGGAGGTTGTCAGGAAACGGAAGAAATACACCCGTAAGGACAATCCTGCCGTGGAGATGGTGCGTAAGGTGATTGCCGCCAAGGATTCCAGCGATTTATATGCCCATGACTTCTTCTCCTACCAGAAGTACGAGAAGATGTGCCTTTCCCTGAACGAGTTTACGGACAAGGTGTTCGAGGACGAGCACTTCAAGCACATGCCCTTCCTGAAAGAACATGTCGATACCTGTCGTGAGACGGGTAAGTTGATATTGCCCCTGACGGTTGAGGAGAAAGTCAGCCGCCAGATATACCGCAAGGAACCCCGTACGGAAAAGACCATCGTGACGGGACAGCGCCGGGAGGGCATCAACGACTTTATCACCACGGGCGACATCGTGAACAACATGATGGCGGACATCTTTACCGATGTGGACATCTACAAGGAAGATGTGCGCCTGTTGCAGTATCCTTTCATCAGTCCCATCTCGACGAAGAATGCCATTGGCTTCTACCGCTATTTTTTGGCCGATACGGTAGAGGTAAATGCACAACTGTGCTACAAGGTGGATTTCACGCCCAACAACCCTCAGGACTTCGGTTTTTCGGGTTCGCTCTATATCTTGGCCGATTCCACCTGGCGTCTAGGAAAGGTACACCTGAACATTCCGGCGCGTAGCGATGTGAATTTTGTGGAGCAGATGGATATCATTCAGGACTTCGAGACCTTGCCTTCGGGCGAGCAGATCGTGAAGGACAGCAAGATGATTATCCAGTTGAAGGTAGTCTCATTCATTCAGAAGTTACAGGTAGACCGCACGGTGCAGTACAACGGTTTCGACTTCTCACCCATTTCCGAACGAACCTTTAAGATTCGGGGCGATGTGAAGGTAGAGAGTTCGGCACAGATGCGTGACGATACCTTCTGGGAGGAGAATCGCCCGGAACCCTTGAGCCAAAGCGAAGGGTCGATGAGTTTGTTCATCAAGCGCATCGAGAACATGAAGGGTATGAAGTACATTATCTGGGTGGCAAAGGCCTTCATCGAAAACTATGTGGAAACCTCCTTCAATTCCAAACGCCCGAGCAAAGTGGATATCGGTCCGATAAACACCATGATAGGCAGTAACTGGGTAGAGGGCTTCCGCCTTCGCCTCAGTGCCCAGACCACCGCGAACCTCAGTCCGCACTGGTTCCTCAAGGGCTATGCCAAGTACGGATTCGGCGACAAACGCTGGAAGGGAATGGGCGAACTGACCTATTCGTTCAACAAAAAGGACTATCTGCCCCGGGAATATCCTGTACACAACCTGACCTTCACCTATACCAACGATGTGATTTCTCCCTGCGACAAGTATCTGCCGACGGACAAGGACAATGTGTTTGTCTCGCTGAAATGGGCGAAGGTAAGGCACATGAACTATTTCGAGCGTTTCAATCTTTTGTACGACAAGGAGTGGGAGAACGGTTTGCGGTTGAATGTGCAGTTACGCAGGGAATGGAACGAAGGTGCCAGTGCCCTGTTCTACCAGCGACTGTGTGATGGGGCAGGGGATGTGCCCGATACACAGGGTACGATGCTGAAGAAGATAACTTTCTCGGAGGCGACCATCAGTCTGAAGTATCAGCCGGGAGCAACCTATGTCAATACCAAGCAGCATCGACTGACCACCAATCTCGATTCGCCCATCATGAGCCTCAGCCATACGGTGGGCGTGAAGGGTGTACTGGGTGGAGAGTATAACTACAATTTCACGGAGGCAACGCTGTACAAACGCTTCTGGCTTCATTCGTGGGGAAAAATCGACTGCACGGTAAAGGGTGGTGTGCAGTGGAACAAGGTGCCTTATCCGCTTCTTATCATGCCTGCGGCCAACCTCAGTTATATCATGCAGGACAACACCTTCAACCTGATTAAGAACATGGAGTTTATCAACGACCGCTATGCTTCGCTCATGTTGTCGTGGGATATGAACGGAAAGATATTCAACCGCATCCCCCTGCTGAAGAAACTCAAATGGCGCGAATATATCGGCTGTAATATGCTGTGGGGTATGCTGACCGACAAGAACAATCCCTTCCTGGCGCAGAATCAGGGCAGCACAACCCTCATGTATTTCCCCGGCATGTTCCACCAGAACGGAAACTACCAGTACATTTCGCATGTGATGAACCGGAAGAAGCCCTATGTGGAGGCGTTCATCGGCATACACAATATCTTCAAGGTGTTCCATATCGAATATGTCCATCGCCTGACCTATTGGTATCCCAATACACAGCGATGGGGCATTCGTGGAACTTTCCGCTTGTCTTTCTAAAGGGAGTTTAGTCGAAGTTCAATTTACGCAGACGGTTGTAGATTTCCACATCCCGCGGCTGCGTAATCTTGTAGTTCATCATGTCGCCCTCTACGATATGTAAGGGCTCCCATCCGATTTCGTTTGCCAGCGTGAACAGCGATTGTGAGGTGGCGATGCCCTGTTGCCCTGCCTTGCGGATGATGGTGCTGAGGTCTTTCAGGCGGAAGGTGATGGGGGTCTGTGCACGCATCAGTTTTTCCCGACTGATATAGCCTTGCGAGGTCTTTCCGTCTTCGGTCTGGAGGTAGGACTCGTGGCTGTATGTGGCTGTGACGGCATTGCCATGCTGCTGACAGACGAGGATGTTGTTACTGATAATTTCGTGGGAAACGAAGGGGCGTACACTCTCGTGAACCATCACGAGGGCTTCCGGATTCGTACCGCCATCTTCCAGTCCCCGAATGCCGTTGGCCAGCGATTCGTAACTGGTCTCTCCCGATACCAATGTCCGCCGGAACTTGCTGATGTGCCCGATGGCAGCCTGTTGCTGTACATAGTTGCTCCATTCGGGATTGCAAACGACGACGATATCGTCCACCAAGGGATGGCGTTCGAAGGCCTTCATCGTGTGGAGCAGGATGGACTCGCCGTCTGTCTCGATGAATTGTTTCGGACGGTCGGCATGGATGCGGAAGCCATGACCGCCAGCCATCAACAGCGCAATAATCGGTGCATTATTCTCCATTGCCGTTCAGTTCGTTGTAGAATTCATGACAGAAGGTCTCGTGCCGATGGCGCATGTAAAGGCGGAGCGGTTCGAACACGATAATCTCGAACAGGGGGAAGATGAGAGGCAAGCCGATGATGAGCGAAAGGAACAACACACCGACACGCGCATCGAAGGTCAGTATGTTGCAGTATTTCATCAGGGGGCGGCTCTTCTGGCGGAACTGCTGTCGCAGGTCGTCGGGGAACTGTGTTCCGTACAATGCGGTTGCGGTGGTGAAGAAACGCTGGAACTCGGGAGTGGCCCATTCCTGTCCTCGGGTATATAGCGCATAGATTAAGGTGTAGCACTTCTCGAACCATTCCCCGCGTTTCCAGCGCAGTTCGCGGTAGTGGGCAAACTTTGGCGCGGAACGGTCTAGTTCGTTGCCGTTGCCGCTACCCGAGAAGAGGAACCACAGATGTATGTTGCGGTAGTAGTCGGCCAGGGCTGCCTGACGGGCATGACAGAGGAAGCCCGTGTAGCAGAGCAACGGCCAAATCCACCAGCCATAGACAGGATACATGCGGAAAGCCAGTCCGAGGTAGATGCTCAGGAACCAGATTTCGCCACCTGCACCATCGAGGATGCGTCCGATGAGTGTGCGTTGGTTGGTCATGCGCGCCAGTTGGCCGTCGGCACAGTCGTACCAGTTTGCCCACACGAGCAGCAGCATGCCGATGGCATTCATCTTCAGGCTGTCGAAATAGAAGAAGAAACCGCAACTGGTGCCGATGACGATGGACAACAGCGTGACGGTGATGGGGTGGATGTGCAGGGCGCGGAAGAACAAGGCCCATAGGTAGCCGGGTGTGCGCGTCACATATAGTTCGAAGGCACCTTCCGTGTCCTCCGATTTCATGGTTGCCTGCACTTTTTCCCTGAGACTCATACCCTAAACATTGTCTTTGGCTGCAAAGGTAGTGTAAAAAACGACGCCGTCAAAGTGTTTTTTGTGTTAAAAACTGTTTATCCTGATACAGGTAATTTGTAAAAGTGCTATATTTGTCACCAAATACGACTATTTATTAACCCTTTAATCCTAATTAACAATGAAGAAGATTATGACATTGGTTGTGGCTATGGCTGCCATAACATTCACGGCTTGCTGCAACAAGGCTGACAAGGCTGAGTGTAACGAAGATTGCAAGTGCGAGAACTGTACTTGCGAACCTTGTGAGTGCAAGGCAGAATGCCCCGAGGCTGCTGAATGCGCCGAGAAGGCTGAATGTGCTGCAGAGAAGGCAGAGTGCGCTGCTAAGGCTGAGGCTAAAGAGGCTGCTAAGACCGTAAAGGAAACAGCAAAGGATGCTGCCAACGAGGTTGCCGACGCTGCTGTTGAGAAGGGCAAGGCTGAGACAAACAAGGCTATCGAGAAGGGCGCTGACGCTGCCAAGAAGAAGCTGGGTCTCTAATCCCACAGACTTTTTTAACTTTAAGGGCTGTAACCAATCGGTTGCAGCCCTTTTTCTATTCTTCTGCTTCGTCCAAAGCAGGTTGGGCTCCCAACCTGCGCAGGCCTGAACCCCGACTGGCGCGAAACGGACTCTCGACTGGCGCGAGACGGGCTTCCGTCTGGCGCCAGACCAACCTCCAACCGGTGCCAGACCGACCTTCGTCTGGCGCCAGACTAAGCCCCGACTGGCGCCAGACTGAACCTTGTCTGGCACCGGCCTTTTTCGACACCCTCCGCAATACTATTCCGTCAGAAAATCAACATCGTGAAGAAAAACGATGGCACCACAAGAAAGGTGCTGGTGAAGTAGTTCTTCTGACCTTGACAAATGAAATAGGCTGCAACCGATCGGTTGCAGCCTATTCTTTTTTGCCTATTTGGCTATATATTTCCTATATACCTATATATACACATATATATTATATACGCGCGCGAGGGAGAGGAGCGAGGTGTGAATTGTACTTGCGACGGGATGGATTTTGCTGAAAGCTTTGGGCACATTGGTGCTGAATGGTGACGATATTTATTCTAAATAAGTGCTAAAAGTGTTAATAAATCATAAATCTTCACTATTTCGACCTTTCTCGAGGGAAATAAGAGGGTAAAAAGATTGTGGTTTTGGATATTCTTTGTAACTTTGCACCCCGAATGTGCTTACTATGCCCATTTGTGAACGATAATTGACAATAATACAATAAATAAAATATAAATTAAAAACAAAGCAAAATGCCTACAATTCAACAATTGGTAAGAAAAGGCCGTACTGCGTTGGTAGACAAGAGCAAGAGCCCTGCTTTGGACAATTGTCCTCAGCGTCGTGGCGTCTGCGTCCGTGTCTATACCACAACGCCTAAGAAGCCTAACTCGGCGATGCGTAAGGTCGCCCGTGTTCGCCTTACTAACGGTAAGGAAGTAAACAGTTACATCCCAGGAGAGGGACACAACCTGCAGGAGCACAGCATCGTGCTGGTGCGTGGTGGTCGTGTGAAGGACCTCCCCGGTGT
>JAGCYD010000052.1 GCA_017960985.1 Bacteroidaceae bacterium | reverse complement strand
CTACACTGAAGATTGAGATCAACGGACAGGAGTATGAAGAGAGCAGCAGTGGTGATGGTCAGTATGATGCTTTTGTGCGAGCCTTGCGCAATGTGTATAAAAGAACACTGAACCGCAAGTTCCCTATGCTGACCAATTATGTGGTAAGCATTCCTCCTGGTGGTCGTACCGATGCCCTTGTGCAGACGGTTATCACCTGGAATTGGGACGAGCGCATCATTCGTACGCGTGCCCTCGATGCTGACCAAACGGAGGCTGCCATCAAGGCAACCATCAAGATGCTGAATATTATCGAAGCAGATTATAAGAACTAAATAATAATATGGAACTGAAGATTGCAGTATTGGCCGGTGATGGTATCGGTCCTGAGATTATGGAACAAGGCGTGGCCGTCATGAGTGCCGTTGCCGATAAGTTCGGACATAAAGTATCGTATAAAGAGGCATTGTGCGGTGCACATGCCATTGACGAGGTGGGTGACCCCTTCCCCGAGGAGACCTATAAAACTTGCATGGAGGCTGATGCTGTCCTCTTTGCCAGTGTGGGTGACCCGAAGTTCGACAACAATCCTACGGCAAAGGTTCGTCCGGAGCAAGGACTGCTGGCTATGCGTAAGAAGTTAGGACTTTATGCCAATATCCGTCCGGTAGAAACTTTTGACTGTCTTGTACACAAATCCCCATTGAAGGATGAGTTGGTGCGTGGCGCAGACTTTATTTGTATTCGTGAACTTACCGGGGGTATGTACTTTGGCGAAAAGAAGGAAGGAACGGATGAGGCCTACGATACCAACTACTACAGCCGTCCCGAAGTGGAGCGTATTTTGCGCGTGGCTTATCAGTATGCCCGTCAGCGCCGTCATCATCTGACTGTTGTTGATAAGGCAAATGTACTGGCATCAAGCCGACTGTGGCGCAAGGTGGCACAGGAAATGATGACCGAGTACCCGGATGTGACAACAGACTTTATGTATGTTGATAATGCTGCGATGCGTATGATTCAGGAACCTCGCTTCTTCGATGTGATGGTAACGGAGAATACCTTTGGAGATATCCTGACAGATGAGGGTTCATGTATTACGGGTTCTATGGGCTTGCTCCCCAGTGCCTCTACGGGTGAACATACACCAGTATTCGAGCCTATTCACGGCTCATGGCCACAAGGTAAGGGCCTGAATATTGCCAATCCATTGGCACAGATACTTTCGGTGGCAATGCTTTATGAGTATTTTGGTTTGAAAGAAGAGGGCGCACTCATCCGCGAGGCCGTTAATGCTTCACTCGACCAGAATGTGCGTACACCTGAGATTCAGGTTGAGGGTGGCGCAAAGTATGGCACGAAGGAAGTCGGAGCCTGGATTGTAAACTATATCCAAAAGAAGTGAGGAGTCCCCTGCTCATAATCATAGGAATCATTTGGGCATCCGTTATGGGTGCCCAAACGCATTGTCAGGAGTTGGTTCGTCAGGGTATGGATGCTCTGGCTGCGGATAGTCTGATGCAGGCTGAACAGTATTTTCGTTTGGCCATGCACGAACAACCGGCAGACCGATCAAATTATTTGTTGTTCCGTTACATCGGACAGATTCAGGAAAAGCAGGGCAAGCAGCAAGAGGCTTTGGAAAGTTATACGGCAGGACTTAACTTGAACCCGAAGAATCTGGATTTAATGCTCGACAGGGCAGCACTCTATTATAGGATGGGCAATGAACAACGGGCCTTGTCTAGCTATACTGATGTTCTGGATATAGAACCAGACAACACAGAAGCCTTGTTGATGCGGGCTCACATTTATTCTGGCATGCATGATGCGAAACGGGCGCGTAACGATTACAATGCCATATTGGCAAATGAACCGTTAAACGAAAGTGCGTATATCGGACTAGTATTGTTGAATGATAACGATAATCGTCCGCGTGAGGCAATGGAACAGATAACAGCACTCATCTCCGTATATCCCACTCATGCGTTGCCTTATGCTATCCGAGGTGGTATGTACCAACGGCGCAGGGAATATGAATTAGCCCTACATGACCTGTCGCGTGCCATTGCCATCGAACCCAAGAATCCTGATTTTTATGTCAGCCGTGCCCTGTTGTACGAAGAGATGCGGAAGAAGAAACTGGCAAGGGCAGATACGCAAACCGCTCTTCGGTTGGGAGCCGATCCACATGGTTGGCTGATGAAGTAGTTCTTTCGCTGAAGAATATTTCCGGTGAAAACATTTGCGACCTCGAAAAAAATGTTTACATTTGTCGCAAATAAACACTTGGTGCCATGGCAAAATACAACATCACGGAAAAGAAAGAAAAGGATGCCTCCTATAGGATGCACCTTCGGCCGGAACTCGTGGACGAACTGTATGAGCAGATTCTTTCCAAGTTCATTGTAGAGAAAAAATATCGCGATCCGGATTACTCGGCTCGCCAGTTGGCCATTGACCTAAACACCAACACACGCTATATTAGTGCTGTTATCAACTTGCGATTCCAACAGAATTATTCGTGCTTGGTAAACGACTATCGCATCCGTGAGGCACTCTATATGCTCATAGATAACCGATACTTGGATAAATCCATCGAGGATATCGCTTTGGCAGTGGGCTTTGCCAATCGGCAGTCGTTCTATGCAGCCTTCTATCGCATGAAGGGTATCACACCCAAAGAATACCGTCGGCAGCAACTCGAGAAACTGCAAAAGAAGTAATGGACTTTTCTTATACCGACGAACGCTTTGCAGATATTCAGATGCTCCGATACCGTGTTTCGGGCTTTGAGCATCTTTCTCTGCAGCAGAAGACACTCGTTTATTACCTTAGTCAGGCAGCACTTTCAGGGCGCGACATCTTATGGCATCAGAATTGTCGCTACAATTTGCCGATTCGTCGAATGCTGGAGGCCGTTTATACGAAATACGAGGGCTCGCGGGTAGATGACGAATTTCGTCAGTTTGAAATTTATCTCAAGCGTGTTTGGTTTTCCAATGGAATCCACCACCACTATGGCTGCGAGAAATTTCTTCCAGGTTTTAGTCAGGCCTTTCTTCGCCATGCGTTGACTTCTATCGGTTATCCCATCGACGATGAGTTGATGGAAGTTATATTCAACCCCGACATTCTATCCAAGCGTGTCAATCAGGCAGAGGGCGAGGATTTGCTTCAGACCTCCGCAATGAATTATTATGCTTCGGACATTACCCAGCGCGAGGCTGAGGATTTCTATGATGCCATGAAACGCCCCAACACCCCACATCCTGTTCAATATGGAATGAATAGTCGTTTGGAGCGCAATGCCGAAGGCCGTCTTGTGGAGCGTATCTGGCGCAGTGGTGGTTTGTATGGTTCTTCCATAGACCATATCATCGATTGGCTTAGGAAGGCACAGACCGTAACAGAAACCGAACAGCAATATCAAGTCATCGAGACGCTAATAGATTTCTATCAAACGGGCAATCTGAGAACATTCGATGACTATACGATACAATGGGTACATAGTACCGAGGGCGATGTGGATTTCACCAATGGTTTCACGGAAGTCTATGGCGACCCCCTTGGGCTGAAGGCCTCATGGGAGGGCTATGTTAATTTTAGGGACAGCCAGGCAACGGCGCGTACCGAGAAACTGAGCAGTAATGCCCAATGGTTTGAGGACCATTCGCCTGTTGCTCCTCAGTTCAAGAAGAAAGAATGTCGTGGTGTGTCGGCAAAAGTTGTCATTGCGGCCATGCTTGGTGGCGACCTCTATCCCAGCAGTGCTATTGGCATCAACCTGCCCAATAGCAACTGGGTTCGGCAAGAACACGGAAGTAAGAGCGTAACAATTGGAAACTTGACTGAAGCCTATAGTAAAGCCGCTCATGGAAATGGTTTTCGCGAGGAATTTGTCATCGATGCTGAGACGCTTGCGCTCATGGAGAAGTACGAGGACTCGCTTGACGATTTGCATACAGACCTGCATGAATGTCTTGGGCATGGCAGCGGGCAACTGCTTCCGGGTACCGACCCAGATGCCCTGAAGGCTTATGGAAGTACGATTGAAGAAGCGCGTGCCGATCTTTTTGCCCTCTATTATATCGCCGACCCCAAATTGGTGGAACTTGGACTGACACCAGATGTTGAGGCCTATCGTAGTCAGTACTATGGTTATATGATGAACGGACTGATGACGCAACTTGTCCGTATTGAACCGGGAAATCAGATAGAGGAGGCCCATATGCGTAATCGTTCACTCATTGCCCATTGGCTACTTGAACATTCCGAGGGAGCCATGCAATTGGTAAAGATACCCGTTGAGGCCAAAGAAACTTCTGAAAGGCAGGGGCCGACGAAGACTTACCTGAAAATTACGGACTACTTAAAGTTGCGCGTACTTGTTGGTAGATTACTGGCCGAGGTGCAGCGTATAAAGAGCGAGGGAGACTACGAAGCCGCTCGTGAACTCGTAGAACGATATGCCGTACGAATAGATGCCGATTTGCATAGAGAAGTGTTGGAGCGTTATCGTGCCTTGAACCTTGCTCCCTATAAAGGATTTATAAATCCCCAATATCTTGTTGTACGCAATGACAAAAGTGAGATAACAGACATTCAGATAATTTACGGGGAAACCTACGCAGAACAGATGCTACGCTATAGTCGTGAATATAGTTATGAACGCTGAGGAAATCATCCGTACAATTAAACAAGAACTCCGCGCCAACATGAATGGCGTGGCATCGACTCGTATGCGCGAAAGCGGATTGCAATATCACCTGAACTTTGGTATTGAACTCCCTCGCTTGCAGACGATAGCCAGCGAGTTTTCTCCCAATCACGAGATAGCCCAGCGGCTGTGGCACGAAAATGTGCGTGAGAGTAAAATGCTTGCGACGATGCTGATGCCTGTAGAACGCTTCTATCCAGAGTTGGCTGATATCTGGGTGGAGCAGATGCCGAATTTCGAAATAGCACAGACTGCAGTTCTATTTCTCTTTTCTCGTCTGCCGTATGCCCCTCAAAAGGCATTCGAATGGATGGCGAGCGATAAGGAAATGTCGCAATACTGTGGTTTTTTGTTGATGGCTCGGCTGTTGATGCAGGGTGTGATATTGAACGAGCGTAGTCGACAGGAATTTGAAGACCAGGCAGAGGTGGCAAGTCAAACGGATAGTTTGCCTCTGCGCAAGGCGATACAAAATGCACTTGCGAGACTTCCTCGCGAGGAAAAAACAGCAGAATCCTAACAAAGATTTCAAATCTTTTCCGTATCTTTACGGCGCAAAAAATGAATACACTTATGAGTAAAGGAAAAGTAGATGCCCTGTTGGGCATTGTTTTTGGAGACGAAGGAAAGGGTAAAGTCGTTGATGTATTTACCCCCAAATACGATATCGTGGCAAGATTTGCCGGTGGTCCTAATGCTGGCCATACCATTATCTTTGAGGGCAAGAAGTTTGTCTTGCGTTCAATTCCTTCAGGTATCTTTGCTGAGGATAAAATCAATATTATCGGAAACGGATGCGTTGTGGCCCCCGACTTGTTTATGGCAGAAGCCAAAGAACTTGAAGATGCGGGTTATGAATTGCGTAGCCGTCTTCATATCAGTAAGAGGGCACATCTTATATTGCCCACTCATCGTGTGCTTGACCGGGCTTATGAGGCGGCAAAAGGCAAGAATAAGGTGGGAACCACAGGAAAGGGTATAGGTCCGACTTATAGCGAGAAGGCTAGCCGTACGGGTTTGCGTATTGGTGACATTCTGGAGAACTTCGATGCCAAGTATGCAGCATTGAAGACACGCCACGAAGAGATCCTGCGCAACCTAAATTATACCGACTACGATATTACAGAGGAAGAACGCCTTTGGATGGAGGGCGTAGAATATCTGCGTACCTTCCCCCTAACCGATACTGAAATAGAAATCAATCGTGCATTACGCGAAGGCAAGAGTGTGTTGGCAGAAGGTGCACAGGGTACGATGCTCGACATAGATCACGGAACCTATCCCTTCGTTAGTTCTTCTAATACCGTCAGTGGTGGTGTTTGTACGGGACTTGGCGTAGCTCCAAACAAAATTGGAGAGGTCTTTGGTATCTTTAAGGCATATAGCACCCGTGTGGGTTCTGGACCTTTCCCCGTAGAACTATTTGATGAGACGGGCGACAAGATACGCCAGATAGGTAACGAGTATGGTGCAGTTACAGGTCGCAACCGCCGTTGTGGCTGGGTGGATCTTGTTGCGTTGCGCTATGCCATAACAATCAATGGTGTTACCCAACTTATTATGATGAAGAGCGATGTACTTGACACCTTCAAGACCATCAAAGTTTGCGTGGCTTACGAGAAAGATGGTGTCAAGACCACCGATATGCCGTTTGACACGGAAGGTTGGCAAGCAGTCTATAAGGAATTACCTGGTTGGCAGACCGACCTGACGGAAATGACATCAGAGGCTCAGTTTCCTCAGGCTTTTAAGGATTATATAGCATATTTGGAGCGTGCATTGGAAGTACCCATTACGATACTTTCCGTTGGTCCAGACCGTGCCCAGACGATAATCCGATAACGCTTATTCTTATTGGCGATTTGTTATCGCATAAAGTTCTTCTTCCTCGCTCTTTAGGCGCGCGGTACATTCGTTGTGTGTATCGAGGGCTATGCGGTGATTGGCCAATTGTACAAGCACATCTTCCCGTTGTTGTTCTAATTGCTTTTGTTGAGCAACAAGTGAAGCTTTCAGGTCTGTCTGGTCAGACTCCGAGGGATGTATGCCTTCAGCCTGTAATGCAACGATGTTGCGGTGTAGTGCATCTACGCGTGCCTGCTCCAACATGGCTTCAATGCGGATGGCGCGGACTTTCTCTCGGGTCGCACTCCAGTCGCGTTCGCAATCGAAGGTGCGTGCCAACTCGGAGTATTGTACAGGTGGGTGAGTAGCGTTGAATTTCCGAATCCAGACATCCAATTGCGAGCGTCTGGCGATTACTTCCTCGTCAAGACTCTTTCCTTGTGCAGTAAGAATCTGTTGGCGTCCCGTCATTTCAGCCAGTTGCTGAGTTGCTTGTTGCATGGCCTTTTCTTGTTCATTGACGGTCTTTTGTATATCAAGCAGCATCTGGTAGTTCTTGTCGAAGTAGTCTTTGACTTCGTTCTCTCCCAGGGTGTTCTTATAGGTTTTCTCTCCATCCTTTCGGATGAGGCTACGTTGCTCAATATCATCGCGAACCTGTGCGCCCAATGTGTTAAGGAAGGCACAGGTGTCGCGCTTGTATTCCAGACTGAGTTCCAGTCGTTTTTGCCTATTTTGCATTTGTTGGATGTCCTCGTTGGTATATTGCCAGCGTTCAAGCATCTGCTCAATGCGGCGTCGTAGGCTTTCGTGACTTTGTTCCCATTCTTCATACCAGTCTTTGAGTGTGATGAGTTGGCCTAATCTTTCATAGAGTTGGGTAAACTGCTCGTGGCATTCTGCATGCACTTGCCGCGTATGCTCTGTTTGGCGAGCCAATACTTGGCAACTGGTGTTTACCTCGTTAAGCCGAAGGGTAAGGTCGCTCTTCTGTTGCTCTTTCTGGGTTATCGTTTCGGTAATTTCGTTGATACGCGTCTGGTGGAAGTTAAACTCGTCCAGTTCTTTTTGGGCATCGTCTGCATCGCGGTTGGCATTCTCAATGAATTGTCGCAGTAGTACGGTGCGCGCATCAAGGTTGGTACTCGGAGAGCAATCTTCGAGAGAACGGTCGAGGTTGCTGAATATTCCCCATTCCTTTATGTCGTCGGTTTGTCGTTCGCGGAGTTGTGACAAGGTCTCTTCCTCTACCTCTTGGCGTGCGAGTTTGGCAGCCAGTTCGAGATGAAGTTGTCGCAATTGTTCTTCTTTGGCAATCAACTCTGCTTGCAACAATTCGAAGTCGGTATGCAATTCGTTGATAAGCTTGTTCTGTTCAAGCATCGTGTCGCTGTGGTAGGGATGATGGGTTGCACCGCATACCGTACATCCAACACCTTCTCTTAGGTCGCTACGAAGTTGAATGACATTCTGGCTCTTACTCAGTGTAAGGGTATATTCTTTTTCGTGACAGCGTTGGCGCATTGGGCCAATCTTCTCTTCCAGGTCTTTAATGTTTTTTTGGAGGTTGTCGATGTTCAGTCGCAAGCTGTTTAAGACTTGTGCCTTTTCTTCAATCATGATATAGCCCGACTGAATGCGATGCCACAACGACTGTGCACTGATGAGCATTTGGCGTCGGCTTTTGAGTTGCATGGCGCGCTCCTGTAGGGCGTAACTGCTGCGTCCGGAGTTGTTTTGGCGGTGTAGTTGCAGCTCGTCGTTTAAAGTCTTGATGTCATTCTCCACACCATTGTAGTCGGAGAATATGCGGTTAAGCGCATTGTTCGACTGCTGTTGTTGATATAATTGCTGTTGTTGGTCGCGTGTGAGTTTGTTCAGTTCCGTCTTGAGCTCGTAGAGCTGGTCGAGTAGGGCGAGGGCTAACTCTCCATGTTCCATCAGTCTTTGGTGCGGTTCCATAGTCTGACGGATGGAACTTTGCTGGGTAATGAGTTCTTGCAAAGCATTGAGTTCCGCTTCGTATTCTTCGCATTCCTTCGCCAGTATCAGTCGTTGTTGGTTGATGGTCTCAGAGAAGCGTTCGGAAGAACGGTCATCGAGGTCGAGAACCATTTTTGCACCGAGTATGCGGTTGGCTTCCTCCAACTGGTCACGTACCATTATCATCTGTCTGCTGGCTTCTGCTTGTTCGCCTTTCAGTTGATTCAGCATTTTT
>JAGCYD010000051.1 GCA_017960985.1 Bacteroidaceae bacterium | reverse complement strand
AGGATCAAACTCTTCATTGTATATCCTTTTTCTTATTTTCTCTGTAAAAAAGAAACGAGATGATTCTTGGCTTACGTAAACTCCTGGATGTTTTTCTTATTTGCTCTGTTTCGACGCCCCATACATACCATGACTTACATCATGAGAATAGGGCGACGCGCTGCTTTCTGTCTGTGGCAATATGTCAATGAACTTAGTGCTTTTTGAGGGCATCCCCCTCATTTGCGGATGCAAAGGTATGGACTATTTTTGAACCCACCAAATAAATCAAGAGTTTTTTTTGTTTTTTTTGTTTTTTGATGTTGGTACTTGTTTATCCCAATGTCATGTCGTACCTTTGCGCGCGTACCTTAAACGCGTATGTATCAAATATAATATCATAAAAACAATGAAAACATTCCTAAAAAACACTTTGGCTTGCTTATTGGCACTTTTCCTTTTTGCCATTATAGCCACAATTATTAGTCTGGTCTCAATTGCCGGAATGGCGACCAGCGGTAGTATGACCAGTTCCTTAAAAGAGAACACTATCTTACGCATCAATCTGGGCGGCGTACTAGAAGAACAGACACAAGACAATCCTCTTTCCTTCCTCATGAACAACGGAGAAGAAAGCATCGCAGGCTTAAAAACCTTGACCGAAGCTATCGAAAAGGCTAAAGAGAACGACAAGATTAAAGGCATCTATATCGAAAATGCCACAATGAGCGGTACGCCTGCTACTGTAGAGGAACTTCGACAGGCACTTGTCAAATTTAAAGCAAGCGGAAAGTTCATTATTGCCTATAGTGATATTTATTCTCAGAGCGGCTATTATATAAGTTCAGTTGCCGACAAAATCATGCTGAATCCAGAAGGCACACTTGACTGGCACGGTCTTGCTTCCGAGCCCATGTTCTTTAAGGATGCATTGGCAAAAATCGGCGTAAAGATGCAAGTGTTCAAAGTGGGGACTTTTAAAAGTGCAGTAGAGCCCTTCACCAACACTGAGATGAGCGAGGCCAATCGCGAACAGGTAACAGCTTTCTTAGGAAGTATCTGGAAAAACCTCGTTGCTGATGTTTCAAAATCGCGAGGTATCAATGTAGAAGAGTTAAACGCTCTCGCCGATGGATTCACAGGACTGCATGCAACTTCAGAACTTCTTAAGGCCAATCTGGTTGACTCCCTGGTATATCTTGATGAGGTAAAGGCCTATCTAAAGCAGAAAATGGATTTGAAGGAGGACAAGGCCCTTCGTCTCATTTCTCCTCAAGAGATGGCAACTACTGAGGTTCCCGAATACAAGGAGCAGGATGACAAAGTGGCCATATATTATGCTGTAGGAGATATTGTTTGGACACTCTCCAAATCCTTGAATGAAGCAAATCCGCAGATTGTTGGGACAAAAGTCATCGACGACCTACGTGCCTTACGCGAGGACAAGGACATCAAAGCCGTTATATTGCGTATCAACTCTGGTGGCGGCTCGGCATACGCCAGCGAACAGATTTGGCGCGAAATCGAGTTGTTGAAAGAAGAAAAGCCCGTCGTCGTGTCAATGGGTGGCATGGCTGCTTCTGGTGGTTATTACATTGCTTCTGGAGCCAACAAAATTTATGCAGAACCCATGACCCTGACTGGCAGCATAGGTATATTTGGCATGTTCCCTGACCCCAGCGAACTTCTTACCCAGAAGATTGGCGTTAAATTCGATGTAGTCAAGACAAATGCTTTAAGTGACTTCGGTTCCATGTCAAGACCTATAAATGCGAACGAAGGAGAATTGATGCAGGCCATGATTGAACGTGGTTACGAAACCTTTGTCGGCCGTGTCGCCTTAGGTCGCAAGATGTCCACCGAAAATGTAAAGGCTATAGCTGAAGGTCGTGTATGGACGGGAGAACAGGCTTTGGGCATAAAGCTTGTGGACAAACTGGGTAATCTTAATGATGCCATCAAGGCTGCCGCAAAACTGGCTAAGGTAGAGAAGTATAGTATTGTGAACTATCCAGAGCCAACGCCATGGTATCAGTCCATACTAAGCAACAGCAAATCGGGATACTTGGATGCAGAACTTCGCGACATATTAGGTGAATACTATACCACATTCTCATTACTACGGAATATCAAGCAGCAAGACCGTTTGCAGATGCGCTTACCTTTCGAACCCAACATTCATTAAATTATATGGAAGGCGACTTGATTCACATAAACGAATGGCTATTGCCGTTTAGCTGGCTATACGGCATCGGGGTTGCTATACGCAACCAACTGTTCGACATGGGTGTACTCAAGTCGAAGAAATATGATATTCCCATCATCAATATCGGCAACATTACTGTTGGCGGAACAGGAAAAACTCCACATACAGAATACCTTATTCGTCTATTAAGTCCTTTCTATAAGGTCGCCGTCCTCAGTCGCGGCTATAAACGAAAGACGAAAGGTTATCTCCTCGCTAATGCACAAAGTACGGTTGAAGAGATTGGTGATGAACCTTGGCAGATAAAACAAAAATTTCCCGACATATACATTGCCGTAGATAAAAACCGCCGTCGTGGCATTGAACGGCTATGTACAGACAAGGAAACACGCGATGTAGAAGTTATCTTACTTGACGACGCCTATCAGCATCGTTATGTCAAACCTGGCATAAACATTCTGTTGGTAGATTACCATCGTATGATTAACGAGGACAAGTTATTACCGGCCGGACGATTACGCGAGCCCCAAAGCGCAAAAAACCGTTCCGATATGGTTATCGTAACTAAATGCCCTTATAACATCAAGCCCATCGGCTATCGTGTTATTCAAAGGGCACTCAGCCTTATGCCTTTCCAGACTTTGTTCTTTAGTACTTTTCACTATGGCAAGTTACTATCTATGTTTGGCGAGGGCGAGAAGGAACTTCAGTCCATCGGGAAGGAAACTTCCATTCTTCTGCTAACTGGCATTGCCATGCCACAACAGATGATGTTGGATTTAAGCCATTACGCCTCCAATATCACGCCGCTGAGTTTCCCAGACCATCACTACTATTCAACAACCAATATAGAACTTATAAACCGTAAATTAGAATCCTTGCCACAACCCCGAATTGTCGTAACTACAGAAAAAGATGCAGCACGATTGCGTTCTGCCAAGGGATTAAGCGATGCCGTAAAAGAGGCACTCTACATTTTACCCATCGAGGTAAGCATTATGAGAAACGAAGGACATAAGTTTAATCATAAAATAATCGGTTATGTACGAAAAAATCCAAGAAACCGCAGCATGGCTTAAGGCTCGGATAAATACCCGTCCCGATACTGCCATTATTTTAGGTACAGGCTTAGGACGATTAGCCGACGAGATAGAAATAGCCCAAAGCATCTCCTATTCTGAGATTCCCAACTTTCCCCAATCCACGGTTGAGGGGCATAGTGGGAAACTACTCCTCGGAAAATTAGGAGGCAAAGACATTCTGGCAATGCAAGGGCGCTTTCACTATTATGAAGGATACTCCATGAAGGAAGTTACCTTCCCCGTGCGTGTGATGTATGAACTGGGTATCAAAACTCTATTTGTCAGCAATGCCGGTGGTGGTACTAATGCCTCTTTCAATGTCGGGGACATCATGATTATAACCGATCACATCAATCTATTCCCAGAGCATCCCTTGCGCGGTAAGAACTTTCCAACAGGACCACGGTTCCCAGATATGAGTGAAGCCTACAACAAACAGTTGATTGCCTTGGCTGACGAAATCGCACAAGAAAAGGGCATCAAGGTACAACATGGTGTATATTTGGGAACACAAGGACCTACTTTTGAGACTCCATCTGAATATCGCATGTTTGCCCGTATGGGGGCCGACTCTGTCGGAATGAGCACAGTTCCCGAAGTCATCGTTGCCAATCACTGCGGCATCAAATGCTTCGGAATCAGTATCATCACAGACCTTGGAGTGGAAGGGCGCATTGTTGAAGTCAGCCACGAAGAAGTACAACGCGCTGCCAATGAGGTTCAGCCCAAGATGGCAGAAATCATGCGTGAAATGATAAGACGCTCGTAAATGGGCATGATTAACCACTGATAATTAGAATTGACTTTTGGAAATTGCAGAATTGGGTGAGTTTGGGCTAATCAAGCGACTCACAGAAGATATAAAACCAGAGAATGGTAGTACGGAAAAAGGCGTTGGCGACGATTGTGCCGTGCTTAACTACGGAGGGCCTCATCGTGTGCTCGTAACAACCGACCTTTTGATGGAGGGTGTACATTTTGACCTTCAGTATGTACCCTTACGACATTTAGGTTACAAATCGGTTATCGTCAATCTGAGCGATATCTACGCCATGAATGGCACACCGCGACAAATAACCGTAAGCCTTGCACTAAGCAAACGCTTTTCAGTAGAAGACATCGAAGAACTTTATGCCGGAATGCGTATGGCATGTGAACATCACCATGTAGATCTCATTGGCGGTGATACAACTAGTAGTATGACTGGGCTCGCTATCAGCATCACAGCCATCGGCGAGGCCCGTCCCGAAGATATTGTCTATCGGAATGGTGCAAAACCGACAGACCTTGTTTGTGTGAGCGGGAATCTCGGTGCAGCCTATATGGGATTGCAACTATTAGAGCGCGAAAAGAGCGTTTATTATCAACAACTTTCTGAAGCGGGCGAAAAGAAAGACAGCGTACAATTCCAACCTGATTTCAGTGGCCGTGAGTACCTGCTTGAACGCCAGTTGAAACCAGAAGCACGCCGCGATATTATAGAAGTACTCGCCAAAGCCGGCATACGGCCGACCAGCATGATGGACATCAGCGATGGCCTATCTAGTGAACTCATGCACATTTGTACACAGAGCCACACAGGTTGCCGCATCTATGAAGAACGCATTCCACTTGATTACCAAACGGCAGTCATGGCGGAGGAACTCAACATGAATGTTACGACTTGTGCCATGAATGGAGGAGAAGACTACGAATTACTATTCACCATTCCTTTGACCGATAACGAAAAGGTGGAGAAGTTAGAGGATGTGAAAGTTATAGGCTACATCACAGAGGAATCTTTAGGTTGCGCGCTCATCTGTCGCGATGGTAGTGAATTTGCACTGAAGGCGCAAGGCTGGAATCCTTTAAAGTCAGAAAAGTAATATTATATAATATATAAGGACGCGCGCGTACGCGTAGGCAATACGAATTTACAACCATGACCATCGAACAGCTGACCTACGATGCAGTAACACTGCTAACGAAACTGATAGAGATTCCTCGTGTTAGTCGCGAAGAAAAACAAGCAGCTGACTTCTTACAACAATGTATGGAAGATTGGGGACTAGAACCCAAGCGAGAAGGCAATAATCTCTGGAGCATAGCACCTGATTACGAGGGAAACCGTCCAACATTGCTATTATGTGCCCATATCGATACGGTCAAGGCCGTTGACGGATGGACGCGCTACCCCAATCAAGCCACTACAGAAGGGGACATTCTTTATGGCTTAGGCAGCAATGATGACGGGGCATCGCTCGTCAGTCTTCTACAAGTTTTTCGTGTACTGCGGAATCAGGCACTGCCCTACAACCTCGTTTTTTTATCCACAGCAGAGGAGGAAGTTGGAGGACACAATGGCATAGAGCGTGTATTGCCTCTGCTGCCGCATATTGATGTGGCACTCGTGGGTGAGCCGACAGGTATGCAACCCGCCATCGCAGAAAAAGGACTGATGGTATTGGATGTAACGGCACACGGCCGTGCAGGACACGCAGCCCGCAATGAAGGCGAGAATGCCATCTACAAAGCCATAAAAGACATCGAATGGTTTCGTAAAACAAACTTTCCAAACCAAAGCGAGCTATTGGGACCTACGAAAATGACAGTAACCATCATCGATGCAGGTACACAACATAATGTCATACCCGATAAATGTCATTTTGTGGTGGATGTACGCACCAATGAGTTTTACAGTAATGAGGAAATATACAACGAAATTCGGAAACATGTGGACAGTGAGGTCATTGCACGCAGTTTCCGATTAAATTCCAGTCGCATTGATATAAAGCACCCTTTAGTACAGCGCGCCATCGAATTCGGACGGAAGCCTTATGGCAGTCCTACTCTAAGCGACCAAGCCTTACTTCGTTGTCCCAGTCTGAAAATGGGTCCAGGTGAAAGTAGCCGTAGCCATACCGCAGACGAATTTATAAGAATATCTGAAATCAGCCATGCCATCGACCTTTACCTGAAACTCCTCGATGGTTTGACTTGGTAATTTATCAGAATCTGCCTCTTTTTATCGACCTATCCATACTTCGGGATTAAGCAGGGTTGTTTCCTTGCGCAATTGGAAGTGAAGTACATAGCTACCATTTCCATCATTGGCAACCGTACCCAATAAATCGCGTGCTTTCACTTTCTGCCCCTTATGAACTATGACGGAAGACAGGTTACAATAAACCGAGATATAACTTCCATGGCGTACAAGTACATTCTTCATTCCACCGAAAGCAAACACGGCTGACACCTCACCGTCAAAAATCGCACGGGCACGGGCTCCTGCCCTTCCAACATAGTTCGTTCCCTTATTATTGAGTACTACATGGGTATGCCCAGAGGTATTAGCTCCAAAATGTGCTCCAATCATATATTCTCCCGTTATTGGAACAGGGAGACGCCCCTTGTTCTGTGTGAAGTCACCCTCCAGTTTCTTTTCTTCGGGGGTGAGCCACTTCGCTGTAGAACCTCCGCCAGACTTTTCAGCGCCCGAAGAAGGTGATTTACCCTGCGAACCGCCCTTGGCTTTGGCCTCAGCCTCCTTTCGGCGTCGTTCCTCTTCTGCTTTTTTGCGTGCCTGTTCTATCTCGTAGGCAATCACCTGGTCTATCTTCTTTTGTAGAGCATTTATTTTTTGTTGCTGGTCGTTCACTTGCTTTTGCAGGTTCTTCTGCTTCTTCTGCAAGGTGTTCACTTGAGTTTGTTGCTGAACAAGCTGCTTGCTCAACTTTGCCCGTTCCTCCACCAGAATGCGCATTTTGCGATTCATTTCACTCTTAATACCCAGCAACTGATTTTGGCGTTCGAGGAGTTCTATTTGCTTGGTTTGTACTTGTTCACCCAACATTCGCTCATACGAAGCATACTGGCGTGTGTAACGCAGTCTGCGATACATCTGCGTCACATCCTTGGCAGAAAGAGCAAACAACAAACTGCTATTTACCTTGCGATAAGCTTGCGCCATGCGTAGTGCATGAGTGTACTTATCTTTCTTTACGGTCAGAATAGAGTCGAGAATCTTGATTTCCCGTTGTACACTGTCCACCAATCGCTCTAAGCTGTCAAGTTCATGTTCTGTTTGATGAATATAGCGGACACGAACCTCTATCTCTTGATCAAGATAATGAATCTGCACCTGACCTTTTTTCACATCTTTCTTCGTCTTGTCCAAAGCGGTCTGCGACTTCTTCAAATCTTGTTGCAGCTTTGCCTTCTGATTCTTTAGGTCCTTCACTTTCTGACTATTTTGGGTAGAAAGTGGGACAAGCATCAGAGAAAACAAGAGTATGGCCAGTATGCGCTTCATACGCAGGATTTATTTCGTATAGTTCATAATAGCTGTAAGTACCGACTCAAGCGACATCGGCGTAAATTTCGACGAGACTGCTGTATGAGTCTCCCAGTTATCACTCTGCTTTAGACTCGACAAGTTAAAGGTGGCCTTATAAGTGTCTGCCCCCGAATCCATCGTGAAAGTAATCTTCGTGGGAAATTTGCCCTCCCCAAATGAAGTCCAGTTGGCATATTCCCAATTGATATTGCTCGCAGGAGAAGAACTGGCTTCGCCCCAGAATATACTTTGGATATAATCAAATCCTATACCATACTGTGCCAAAAGGGAGACATCACTATACGCCACCTGACAATAACGCTTATGAATACGATCAATCACAAGAATGTAATCTGGTGTCAACTCAAGCGTTCCCAGATTTATCGTAATAATCATCGTGTAGGTCAGATTGATTTGTACGACCTCGTTACGCTTCAGCCGATAGGTGCCACCCACATTGAAGCTTTTGCCACCCGATTCCAACTTCAAATTCATCTTTGCCGTCATAGCTTCCACATTTGTGGCATAACTCGGAGTTGTCACGACTTCTTCCACTTTGGACTTTTTCGAGGAGGAAGTCTTCGATCCCGTTGTCTTCGTATTCGTGACAGAAAGCGTTTCGGGAACAACTGGAGTTTTCTCCACAGGCTTCGTCACCTGCTCTGTAGGAGGGGTAACAGGAGTTGCCTCCGTAACGATATCCGTACTTGCTGTCTTTGAGGAGCGGCAACCAACAAAAAGCAAACTGCCTAAGGCAGCAACCATAATCAATCTTGTTATTTTCATTCTTTTACATATTTTCTTAGTTTCACTTTCTTTTCCAATATCGCACCTCCTGAGCCCTTGCGCCGAGCCAGCGTCCAATAGCGGACTGCAAGTTCCTCATTGTCATTCATGGCATAAATATCACCCGCATGTTCAAACACATCTGCCTGAAGATTCTCATCGGCCAACAGCAAACTATCTGTTTGTTGAGGAGAAACCACACGGTCGATATAAAACTTTGCCAGCGAATAGTTTCCTTGCACAAACAAAACCCAAGCGTAAGTATCAAGATAAGTCTTGTTGAGCGGTTCCATCTTGATTGCACGATACGACATTCGTTCAGCCTCATCCAGCCGCTCATTGCGCAGACTGAGATAATAAGCATAGTTGTTTAGGCAGGAAACATTATCATCCCGATAGACCAGGCAACTATCATACGCAGCAAAGGCATCTGACACACGCCCCTGTTCATAATAAAGTTCCCCAAGCAGTTCATAAATGTCCGATATATAGTCGGGATTCTGCTGGCCGTCCGACTGTTTTAGACCATTTTGCAAGGTTTCAATCGCAGAGGCACTTTGTTCTGTCTGCAGCAAAGACACCCCTAAGTAAAAATAATATATCAAGGATTCTGGATAAGCATTGATTCCCATCCGACATATCTCAGCAATATTCTCGTAATCTTTCTGTTCAATATAATACACCAGCAAACGCGACAAAGCATTCTCATTCGATGAATCCACCTTCAGCAAATCGCGCAACGACTGTGCCACGACATCTGGAGAGGCCTCGGTGTACAACAAATAGGAAGTCCGAAGAGAATATATCAAGGGACTTGGGGTTATATGAATCAAGGAATCAAAAGTCTCAAGAATACGCTCATGGTGTCCGGGTTCATTCTTCTTATCTTCTATCAGCAAAGCCATCATCTGTCCCCTCAGTTCGTCAGAAGTTCCTTCTGCAAAAAGCAAGGAGTCACGAATGCCATCACGCTTTTCCTGCTGTCCTGTCTGCATATAATAATCCATCATTGCCAGACGCAGATCGGCATTCTGCGGATCGGTCTTCTCTACCGAATGGAAACACTCAAGCGCTTTTTCATAATCCCCATTGTCCAAGTACCGCTGTCCTAAGATAATGGGGATGCGGAGGTCATAGGGAGATTCCTTGGCTAACGAAGCCAACACCTCATAAGCCTTGTCTTGTTCGCCTTTATCCACATAAAAAGCATACTTCTGGAGACTGCTCTGTAAAGTTCGTCCCTCCAACAACTCAATACGGTCAAGTGCATTTATCGCCTCATCCGTTTGGCCGTTGGTTTTGTATAGTTCCACCAATTGATAAAGAACATCAGAACGGCGTGTTTGCAGTTGAGAAAGGTGTTCTACCACCGGTATTGCCTTGTCATATTGATTCCGGGCGAGATAAGCCGCTGCTAACGACTGGATGTAACGAGGATTATTGCTGTCAAGTTCGGCCACGCGCTGCAACATTGCCGTTCCCAAACTGTCTTGTCCCAAATAAAACTTGAGATAACCCAACTCAAACATGGCTTCGGGATTATTGGGATCAATATCCAGACAATGTTGGAAAAGGTCATAAGCCTCGCTTAGATTATTGGCCAACTTCTGCTTGACGCCTTCCTGATAAAAATAGGTAAGACGCCGTGCCTCGGTTGAGGAAATCTGCGCTGTTGTCTTACTCTTCTGCCCTTTTCGCGTTTTCTTGGCTTCCACAGGCAGAACAGCCAACAAGAGAATCAGTATAACACAGAACTTTCGCATGGAATTAAAAAACGGCATCAGCCACGCCCAGTGTGTCCAAATCCACCCTCGCCGCGCTCTGTCTCGTCAAGGGTCTCCACAGCGACTACTGTCGGTTGTTCATGTTTTGCTATCACCATCTGGGCAATTCGGTCACCATCATTGATAACGAAAGGCTCTTGTCCCAGATTTATCAGTATAACACAAATTTCGCCACGATAGTCAGCATCAATCGTCCCTGGAGTATTCAAAACTGTCACTCCATGTTTCAGAGCCATTCCACTACGCGGACGGACTTGTGCTTCATAGCCTACGGGCAAAGCCATTCGCAATCCCGTTGGTACTAAACACCGCTGCAGAGGCTGCAGGGTCAATGGTTCGTCGAGATTCGCCCGCAGGTCCATACCTGCCGACTGGGGGGTCGCATAACGAGGTAATTCGTGGTGTGACTGATTGATTATCCGCACTTCCATAACTTTCATTTTAATTATATGCAAAATTAATCAAATTATGATACATTCCCGATGTTTTACTTGAAAAAGATAAGATTTTAAGTTACTTTTGCAGTATGAAATGGGAGCAGTTACTTTCCAACAAGCGATTAGGGCAAGAGAAGACCCCGCACCGCGAAGATGACCGTTCAGAATTCCAGCGCGACTTCGACCGTCTTATTTTCTCTGCACCCTTCCGTCGGTTGCAGAATAAGACGCAAGTGTTCCCCTTACCCGGTAGCATTTTTGTACACAACCGACTGACCCACTCTTTGGAAGTAAGTTCTGTGGGACGAAGTCTCGGAAACGATGTCAGCCGACTGCTACTCGAACGATATCCGAACCTTCAGAACACACACCTCACCGAGATGGGTAGCATCGTCAGTGCGGCCTGTCTGGCTCACGACTTGGGCAATCCTCCTTTTGGGCATAGTGGAGAACGGGCTATCGGCTCTTATTTCAGTGAAGGCGAAGGTCAAAAGTACGAGCACTATTTTTGTGAAGAGACCGGTGATTCCCTGACTCCTGAACAATGGCAGGACATGGTACATTTCGAGGGGAACGCCAACGCCTTCCGCCTGCTTACCCACCATTTCAAAGGACGCCGCGAAGGTGGATTCGTAATGACCTATTCCACGCTGGCAAGTATTGTCAAATATCCATACCCCAGTTATCAAGCATCAAAGAAGGGAAAGTTTGGTTTCTTCCAGAGCGAACAAGACAAATTCGATAGAATTGCTCAAGAATTAGGCATAAAGAAAATACGCACGGCTACTGGTGAAGAGCGTTATGCACGCTATCCCCTGGTATATCTCGTGGAGGCCGCTGATGACATCTGCTATCAGATTATGGATATTGAGGATGCCCACAAGTTGAAGATTCTAACTACGGAAGAAACCAAGGCTCTGCTCATTGCCTTCTTCGACAAGAAAAAGCAAACCGAAATACAGGAACGACTGGCCACATTGGATGACACCAACGAGCAAATCGTATATCTCCGTTCCATTGTCATCGGGCTATTGGAATCAGAATGCGTCCGTGTATTTGTCGAAAACGAGAAGTGCATCCTACAGGGTCAGTTCGAAGGTAGTCTCATCGAGCAAATCAGCGACATACCTTGTCAGGCTTACAAAAAATGTGTTCAGACAGCCTTTGCCAAGATATACCACACACAAATGGTGGTAGACATTGAAATTGCAGGACACCGGGTTATCACACAGTTACTCGACTTGATGTTGGATGCTGTGACGCACACCGACCGTACTTACTCGCAGATACTCATCAACCGTGTCAGCACGCAATACGATATCAAGGCCTCTACGCTCTACGAACGGATGCTGGCTGTATTGGACTACATCTCTGGCATGACCGATATCTTTGCCCTCGACCTTTACCGGAAAATCAACGGCATGAGCCTCGCAACTATATAGCCCAACTGAAATATGAAGAAGCATCATATATCCTTCCGGAATATTGTTTTATTGGTATTGGCCCTAACCAGTACCATTGCGCTGGCCTACAAGCAAAGTTCCAACCGTCTGCCACAAGACTCCCTGACCGTAAGCGGACGATCGTGGAACGAGAATCCGTCGGGACGAATGGCACGAAGTGCTTATCCCGTGAAACTATCCGTCAAGGGGCGCAACCTGCGTATCAACTCGAAGCACGAACAGATACTGCCCATCTATACCCAGGGTGGAACACTTTATCTTGCCATACAATTGACACCAGGCGTAAACTGGCTATATGGACTACCACAGGGACGCTATCACATTAACAATCGCACCATTAATATCCGATAATGGGAAAACCTGTCGTTGAGATAGACATCGAGGACATTGTCAGAAAACGGGCTGGGAAGAAAGCAAAATACATTCCCCGTTTTGTTTATTCGTTCCTCAAACGGCTTATTCATCAAGATTTCATCAACACCTACTTGCGACAAGGGCACGAAGGCGTGGATTTTTGTCAGGGAGTCATCGATTATTTGGGCGTGACGATTGATGTCGAAGGAATTGAGAACCTCCCCCAAGAAGAATCCTCCCGTTATACTTTTGTATGCAACCATCCCCTCGGAGCCATCGATGGAGTTTCCCTCGGGGCCATTCTGGGCAAGCACTACAACGGCAAAGTAAAGTATCTGGTCAACGACCTGCTTATGAATCTTCGTGGACTGACACCATTATGCATTCCCGTCAATAAGTTAGGAAAGCAAGCCCGCAACCTTCCTGCCATGGTAGAAGAAGCATTCGCTGGGGACAACCACATCATCATGTTCCCGGCTGGGCTATGCAGCCGACGCGTCAAAGGTGTTATTCGCGACCTCGACTGGAGCAGGTCATTCATCAATAAAAGCCGTAAGCACCAACGCGATATTGTCCCTATACACTTTATCGGACAAAACTCCAATCGTTTCTATACCATCGCCAATCTGTGCAAGTGGCTTCATCTACCCAATTTTGCCATGGCACTTTTACCCGACGAGATGTATCGTAGTTGTGGCAGCCATTATACCGTACGCATTGGGCATCCCATCCCCTATACCACATTCGACCACACCAAGACATCGGTTGAATGGGCAGAATTCGTAAAACAAGAGGTTTATAAGATATAACAGAACTATGGAGGCTATTATCGACCGCATCCCTCGCGAATTGTTAAAGCAGGAACTTACAGAAAACAAACGCCTGCGTTTTACCAATAAAAGCAACAATGAAGTCTATGTTGTAACTTGGCAAGATTCCCCCAATGTTGTGCGGGAGATAGGCCGACTGCGGGAGATCGCTTTCCGCGATGCCGGTGGCGGTACAGGCAAGCCACTCGACCTTGACGAGTTTGACACTTGCGAAGAGCCCTACAAGCAACTCATTGTATGGGACCCGGAACACGACGAAATTCTGGGAGGTTATCGCTATATGCTGGGAAAAGACTGGCACATAGACAAGGCTACAGGACAGCCGCTTCTTGCCACAAGTCACATGTTCCGCTTCAGCGAGCAGTTCATGCGCGACTATGCCCCTTACACTATCGAACTTGGCCGTTCGTTTGTCACCCTCGAATACCAAAGCACACGCATGGGCACAAAGGGGCTCTATGCCCTCGACAACCTTTGGGACGGACTGGGGGCACTGGTCGTCATCGAACCCACCGTACGCTATTTGTTCGGGAAGTTCACCATGTACCCCAGCTACGACCGTATGGCTCGCGACATGATTCTTTTCTTCCTCAACAAGCATTTTCCCGACCCCGACAATCTAATTATGCCGATAAAGCCTCTCGTACTGGAACATGACCCTGCCATGTTCGAAGCCTTGTTCAACGAAGAAGACTTTCGCAAGGACTATCGTATCCTGAATCGGGAGGTAAGGCAACTGGGATACAACATTCCTCCCCTCGTAAACGCCTACATGAATCTTAGCCCCACGATGAAACTATTCGGTACCGCCATCAACGACGGATTCGGTGATGTAGAGGAAACGGGCATACTGATTGCCGTGGATGAAATCCTGGAAGAAAAGCGTATGCGCCATATCGACACCTTTGCAGCCGAGCATCCCGAACTGGTAAAGATTATCGATGGGGCACACCGGATATTTTATAAAGTAGAACCATGAGCACAAGATTCCTTACCATTCTCTTTCTCCAGTTCTTCGCCATGAGCATGAGTGCCCAGCGCACCCTGCTGGATGACGACTGGGAATTTCGCCTTGACGGTGAATCCTGGCAGAGAATAGATCTTCCCCATGACTGGAGCATCGAAGGACAGTTCAGCAAAGAAGCGCCCGCCGGCAACGACGGAGGTTACCTACCGACAGGATTAGGATGGTACCGAAAAAAACTAAGTCCCATTAATGCACAGCATGCACGCCTCCTCTTCGATGGTGTATATATGAATGCCGAAGTGCGTCTCAATGGAACACTTCTGGGAGGACACCCCTATGGTTTTGTTCCTTTCTCCACTATTGATCTTGTACCATATCTCTCCCGTACAGATAAGAATATCATCGAAGTTCGCGTAGATAACAGTCAGCAAAAGAACTGCCGATGGTACACAGGTTCAGGCATCTATCGCCATGTATGGTTAGAGGAATACGATGATATTCATCTGACTACCGACGGAATAGGCATTACTACCGATAGCATTTCCGACGGACGCGCAACGATACACGCACGCATCGAGGTCTGCAACGAAAGCCATAATACAGAAGAGGTATGTGTCCGTATGAACATTGGCGAACAACAATGCAGCACCTCCATTCCTATTAAGGCAGGAGAGAAAGAACTCTTTCCACTCACACTTACACTTCTTCATCCACGCTTATGGAGTCCCGATACACCCAACCTGTACCAGGCCCGGATAGAGGTTCTCGCCAAGGATAAAGTGACAGACTCATACACCGAATCGTTCGGAGTACGCAGCTTCAGCTATTCCGCAGAAGATGGTTTCCGCCTCAACGGGCAACCCATACTCATCAACGGAGCATGTCTTCACCACGACAACGGTCCTTTGGGCGCAGCTGCCTTCGATGCCGCTGAAGTACATCGCGTCCGACTCATGAAGGAAGCGGGATTCAACCTACTTCGAACCAGCCACAACCCACCCAGCAAGGCCTTCCTTGATGCCTGCGACAGCATTGGCATGATGGTTATTGACGAAGCCTTCGACGGTTGGCGCGACGAGAAGAACCGCCACGACTACCACGAATTGTTTGCCGATTGGGCCATTACCGATATACAAACCATGATTCGTCGTGACCGCAACCATCCCGGCATCATTGCATGGAGTATCGGCAATGAGATTATCGAGCGCAAGAAACCTCAGGCCGTCAAAGATGCTCACATGCTCGCAAAGGCCGTACACGACATCGACCCCACACGCCCCGTCACACAAGCCTTGGCAGCATGGGATCCCGACTGGGAGATTTATGACCCACTGGCTGCCGAACACGACATCGTGGGTTACAACTACATGATACACAAGCACGAGACTGACCATCAGCGTGTCCCCAGTCGCATTATCTGGCAAACCGAATCCTATCCGCGCGATGCCTTCCAGAACTGGAGCATTGCCCACGACAATAACTATGTCATAGGTGATATCGTTTGGACGGGACTCGACTATATCGGCGAAAGCGGTATTGGCCGTTACTACTACGAGGGACAGACCCCGGGGGAACACTATCAGCACGACCAATGGCCCTACCACGGAGCATACTGCGGCGATGTGGATATCACAGGTCTGCGCAAGCCTGTGTCATACTATCGCGACATGCTATGGAATAGTAATCCCCAGTTGTATATGGCCGTACGCGAGCCCGACGGCTACTATGGAAAGATAAAAGAAACTCTTTGGAGCGTATGGCCCACCTGGGAAAGCTGGAACTGGGAAGGCTGGGAAGGAAAAGGCATCGATGTGGAAGTATCAAGCCGCTATCCCAAAGTGAGACTCTATCTGAATGAAAAACTGATAGGCGAGCAACAAGTAAGTCGCGATACGAAGTTTCAAGCCATATTCCACATACCCTATCAGGCCGGCACACTTAAAGCCGAAGGCATTGATGAGCAGGGAAGTGTCCGCGAGTCAAAGATTCTCCATACCGCAGGGAAGCCCGTTGGCATTCGCATTATCCCCGACCGGACCACGCTCAAGGCCGACAATCAGGACTTGTCCTTCATTACCATCGAAGTAATCGACAAGGACGGCAATACCTATCCCAATGCCGACAACCTATTGCAAGTCGGAATCAAAGGCGATGCCACCCTCGCTGCCTTCTGCAATGCCGACTGGCGCGATCTCGGCTCGGTACGGGATAATGAGCACAAGGCATGGAAAGGTCGGGCACAAGCTATCGTCCGCTCAGGCAAGAAGCGTGGCAAGGCAACAATAACCGTCTCTTCGCCAACCCTCAGGTGCCGAAGCATCAAAATACAAATACGATAAAGGGAAAGACTTCTATATACGCTTGGCGTGTATCTTTAGATACTTGTCAAGTGTTGTTCCGCCCCATTTCTCGAAACATACGCGTGCTGTCTTTATGGCACCGAAACCGGCATCCAGACACTCTGTGAGTGTTGAAGTCTGACCACGGTCAATGCGTCGTTTCAGTTCCTCCACACGATAAGTGCTAAGATAATCGTGTACATTGTTATAACCTTGACTTCGCAGGCACTGCAGCAGTAGATGACGATTGATGCCCGTCTCCCGACATAAATTATCGCGATTGAAAGTACTATCTGTCCATACCTCCACATTATGCTGCATCCAGTATTGTACACGCTGGAAGCGTTGCAAATTCACTTCGTTGAAGTCCTCTTCTGCCTTCCGCAATTCATCGTCGGTCGGTTCGTCCTTCACCTCCTCTATGACTGGCTTTGGCAACTCCAGTGCCATCGTTTCCAATGTACGGAAGCAGAGGTACAGGTTAAGCATCGTAAAGATGATGACATAAAGCATAATCAGTCGGCCGTCGTAATTGATGGCCACCACAAGGTAGAAGATGACACTCAACCCAAGCATCATGCTGTAGCCTACCAGGTAACGCGGAAACTCCACATGTGCCAGACGATGAGGCAGACGGAAAATATTAAAGATATACCAGAAACTGACAAGCACCATAGCCAGACGCGCTACCAAGTCACCACTCAGCAGATGTTGGCGCAAATCACCAAGCGAATGGATGATGACAGGACGGCTCCCCAGCAACATTGCACCCATGTAAACCAGAATGAGCAAGATGGCAGGCATGGCATACTTCCACATACGCCCCCACTGCAAGAAACCTGGCATGGGAATAGAAAGCGGATAAATACTCTGCAGATAACTGATAACCATCACTGCCATCAAGGCATAGGGATGCAACATCCTAGGTTCCTCGCCTGTAGCCACCACCTCATAGAAACTACTTTGCAGGAGCAGAGCCGTGGCAAAAATGCCCATAATCCAAGCAATTGCAAGATACTTTACCTGATGACGGGCAAACAACGCCATCACAGCCGTAATCACAAAGTGTGCCACACTACAGCACAGGAAAACTATCAGTATCGTCAGTGGTGAAATCATAGTATATTCTTTAAGACATAATCAAATCTATTGCAAAAATAGGGAGAAAATCACTGGTGGCCAAATAATTCCCAGCAAAAAAAGCACCAACCCCACGATGGGATTGGCGCTTCATTCATTTACTATGATTGTGACTTATTTGTTCAACATCTGGTTCACAGCAGCGGTAACATCTGCTACATTCACCTCGCTGTCACCATTCAAATCTGCAGCATCAGTCTTTGTTGCTGGATTCAGTGCCATGCTAACAATAGCGGCAATATCATCTGCGTCCACTACACCATTACCATCAATATCACCAGGAACCTCAACCTGAGGCAAGTTGAACTGGATGGTGTAAGTATGATAGTTACTTGCATTTACACTAATATCCTCACCCTTTACCGTAATGGTCAGCACACCTGTGGTCTCATTATACGATTTTTCGATGGTTGCAACATTTGACAATGAGGTCGTGGTCAGTGCCAACTTGCTGGCATCATATTCTGCATCCACCGTAGCAGCACCGTTGGTGAAACTAACAGCAGCATTGTTATAAGTAGCACTTGCCAGTTCTGAGTTATAAACCAGTTCCAAATCGTCGATATAGAGGGCATCACTACTTGAGCCCTTACCAGGAGTCTCGTTTGTAGAGAAGTTTGCTACAATATAAGTCGGATCTACAGCATTTCCCGTCAAGGTGAAAGGAATTGTCAGTTGCTGCCATCCTTTGTCTGAAGTCGCACTAAAGTTAAGAGTTGCATGAGAGTAGGCATGCGACTCATTTGTTGGGTTGTTATCACTTTCCTGACCGTATGTGATATAGTTGTAGGCATCATGAGTCGTCAGAGCAACACGCGCCTTATGACTGGTGTTCCCAGGTACAAACTTCACCCAAACCTTCACTGAATCAGGATGAGCACCAAAGTATTGATTAAACGCGCCATTTGACACATCTGTGAAGTTGTGATTCGCAGAATTTGCTGCACTTGTTGAACCTGCATTAACACGACCTGTAGTCATGTTTCCTTGTGCTATTACTCCCAAGACACTACGCGCATAGATCTTTGCACTATAACCACCCGTAGAACCTGGCCGCACATCCGTTGCCTTATCTACTTGTTGAGAAGATGCTAACGATGCATAGCTACCTGTGTTCGTTTCAAAAGAGTTCCAGTTATCGGGAGCATGGTCATCATCGCCGTACTTATCCCATCCCTCAAAGTCGGAGTTCTCAATCTGGAAGATCTTGCTTCCAGTCGGGATAAATAGGGCCTTAATCTGGTTCGTGAACGAACTGCTAGTGTTTCCATTAACACTGGCTACATTATCTGAGAATGAAGCCGTAGTGCAATCCCATCCAATGAAACTATAACCGGTATTGGCTTGTGCCCACAAATAGAGGGTGGTAGTGGAAGAACTTGACGAGCTGGGGTTTACTGTTATTGAAGACTGATAGTTTCCCACCGAATTTGAGGTGCTTGCATACACTGTACCCGCACCACTAGGAGCGGCACTAACAGTAGTCTTAAAATAATAGGTACTACTACCACCACCAGCAAACACATTTGATGCACTGGCACAGAGTCCTATCAACAATAATAAAACATTCTTTTTCATAATAAAAACTAATTATAATTATTAATACTTTCTTTTTACACACTTAAAAAGGCATCTGACCATAAATATCAAAGCCAAAAAATATTGTTCCAAAACATAATGCCCTCCTATTATATATATTCCTATCAGGAATAGTCCTATCCATATTGTATAACACAGATATATACGCGACCAAGGTAACTGATGAAATCTCCCATAAAGCCATACCAACAAAGGAATGGGGTTATAGATAATGTAATTCCAGTTCCATCCACTCGTAGTTGGAAGGGTTGAAACAATACAAACAAACAACAGGAATAAAACTATAAGAGAATATCCAGTGAAAGATACCATATCAAGCATTCTGTCCACTCCTTTAGACCACAATCCTATTAGACTTAAAACACCGATAACAACAAGTATTACTACGAACCATACATATATGGGAAAATGCCCCCCCCCTGTAAAATGTACCGATGGCTGATAAACAACAGGGGAGATATCTTGAACCAGGATGGGGCGTTCAAAACCATCCTCACCAATGATATGAGCATCAGAAAAGAGGTCTGGAATAATATAGGGGACGGCTGTCTTCTCTGCATCGGAAATTTGCGTATCCGTGCCGTCGGTTGACAAAAGCATGACGAAAGGCAAGCGTACCCAACTATTTTGTGACAAAGTTTGTGTCCCTAATGTATAAAGGGTGTTGCCATATCCTTTTGCTCGTTCACCATATACGATGGTTCCATTCAAATTTTCCGCTAAGAAATGTATCATTTCCTGCGAACAGCCATGATGAAAGAAATCATGATAAGGAGAATTCCCACTGAGGTTCTTCTCATCTAAAAACTTCCACAAACTCTGTATTTCTTTTTGGGTAAGATTCAAGAAATACTCTGTTACAATGCGACCTTCAGTATTAAATATATTAAGATATTCTTTCGTTGGAATGACAACAAGACGATTAGGATAATTCCCTATGCAAATGTCAAAAAAGCCCTCATAATCTCCACTTTCCATAGAGAAGCAATTATCCAATCCCGCCGAAGGGCACTGTAAACGCAAAAATGCATGCCCAAAAACGGTCTGCGGATAAACAAAAGAAGGCTCGCCAACCATCAAACTTGCCCGAAGGAAAGGAATGGAATCCGCTTGTCCCCAAGTCAAATTTGAACATAGCAAGTAGAATAATATGCAAAGAAACTTCCTCATTTTACTGATATCGGGGGGAAATGCCTGTGTGAACAGAATTATAAACTTGTTGAGACATGATGCGAATCTGCTCATTACTTGCGCCTCGCGGCATAACGGGGTCATGAACAACAAGACCAAGCGGATGCCATGTTACAAATCGACGGAAATGAGGCAAAACATTGAATGTACCATTAATTGTTCT
>JAGCYD010000006.1 GCA_017960985.1 Bacteroidaceae bacterium | reverse complement strand
TGGGGGAAGTTTCTATGTTCCTTCCACAAAGTATAGCGCTGTTAGTACGGCTACTTCCATACTTGGTCAGGCTTTGGTTAGTGCCCTTTTCTCCAGTCCCAACCAAGGCAAGAGCCCCGAACAGATACAGGCCGAAAGGGAGGCTGCCCAACGAAGAGAAGAGGAACGACGTAGGAAGTATGAGGAGATTGCCGAGGACACCAACACCTGGACCTGGGGGAACTACCAGATCATGCTTGAAAATAAGAAGCCGAGAGTATTCTATGGTATCTATAATACCCAAACAAAAAAATGGGTTCATCGGAGTTCGGAGCATGCCAATACGACCAAGAAACTCGACCAGCCTGTTGTCACAAGGGGAGAAGCTCGCATTTATTATGGAGGCAGTGATATACGAAAAGGGGATAAATTCAACCGCATCTGTTTCTTCGATAGTAAGAAAGAGGGGACTGCTCCCGAATTTGATGGACTTGTATGGTTCAACGGAGAAGCCAAGTTCTCTACGAAAGGAGAAAAGAATCGTCAGGCCATGTTTGCCATGCGCCCAGCTTGTGGTATCCTGAAAATAGAGAATGAGCAATTGGTGAAGATTCTTTGGAGCAGTAACAGGGGGAGAAAGTTCTCTAATTTCGTTTCCATAGGTAGTATGCCCTTCTTCCGAGGAATACCCGAAGATGAGGATGTAGGTTCAACACTTTTTGATAAGGACGGCAAAACAATAGCGGAGAGGTTAGCAGTATGCAAGGCATGGGGCGACAAATACATCCGTACACAGAGTGCAATCGACAGCACATGGAGCCTCTTAAATCGCAATGGCGAATATGTCGAGCGCAATGCTGAGGAGATTCTCGTCTTCGACCACAAGCCCTACATGAATGTATGTCGTGCCGACGGCAAGAAACTGGTCTATGGACCGAATGGCCCCATCTTTGAAGAATACGATGAGGCAACTTTCCGCAATATGGAAACAACAAGTACAGGTCGTCGCCCCATGTCAAAGTCTCATGGCAAGGATTATCTGCTTGTCCGTCAGGGAAAACAATGGGGAGCCCTTGGCACCTCTGGCGAAGTACTGATAGACTTAGGACTCAAAGACAAGGCCGCCATCGAATATCAGATGCAGAACTACGATAAAACCTATTCTTATCAGTTGCGTCGCGACATCAAAAAAGCCATGACTACCAAGGATATGTTTGAGACCACCGAGGCATTCAAGGCACGACAGGCAAGCGAGGAATTGCAACAGAAGTACATTGCGACTAAGACGGAAGAGATGGAAGAGGAGTATCTGCGCACCTCATTGGAGAATGGCATCACCTTGCTAATAAAAGACTACGATGCCGACAAGGGTGTCTATACCATTGAGTTTAAGCACGCGCTCACTGGGCAGTTCCCACTTGAGGTGCCCTTGGAAGAGGCAAAGAATTTCATGAAGGTGTTCGGGCAAATCAAGGAGGCCGCACTCGATAAAAGCCTTATGGCAGTCTATGGAGATTGTCTCGCCATCGTTGGAATTGCCTTCAAAACGCCTGATGGCAAGACTTACAGTTATGTAAATACCGATGTGGAGCATATCGGCGGCACTTTTGCCTATAAGGATATCAAGCCATAACCTTAAATTGTTAAATCACAAAATGTCATTAACTATCGCAGAGAGAAACGGAGAAATCATGCGCCAAGGGCGCGTAGAAGTCATCTGTGGCTCCATGTTCTCGGGTAAGACGGAAGAACTTATCCGAAGAATGAAACGGGCGAAGTTCGCCAAGCAGAAAGTAGAAATCTTCAAGCCCGCTATCGACACCCGCTACTCCGACGAGGATGTGGTGAGTCACGAAGGCAACAGCATCACCTCCACCCCCGTGGACTCCTCGACCAGCATCCTGCTGATGGCTGGCGACAACGAGGTAGTGGGCATCGACGAAGCACAATTCTTCGACCCGGGCATTGTGGATGTTTGTCAGGAACTGGCCAATCGAGGTGTGCGTGTCATCGTGGCAGGACTGGACCTCGACTTCCAGGGACAACCCTTCGGTCCCATGCCTGCCCTGTGTGCCATAGCCGACGATGTGAGCAAACAACATGCCATTTGTGTGCGTTGCGGAGCATTGGCGTATGTCAGCCATCGTATCGTGGAGGGCGACAAACAAGTCATGCTGGGCGAAAAGCAGGAATACGAACCCCTCTGCCGCCATTGCTATCACGAAGCGATAAACAATTCTTAATTTTGGATCTTGCGCTCGGCTTTGCCGCTTGGTTCTGCCAAAAATTCTGAATTTATAATTATAAGCATATTATGCCAGAAAAGAAAATTACCTTCGACAGTTTCATCCGCAGCGTGACCCTCATACTGCTGATAATAGGTATCGGCCTGCTCATCAATCGCCTAAGTTCCGTATTGTTGCCTTTCTTCATCGCTTGGTTACTGGCATACATGCTCTATCCGCTGGTATGCTTCCTGCAATATCGCTGCCGACTGCGCAATCGCATAGTAAGCATCGTGGCGGCGCTACTCATCGTTGTGGGTGCAATCACAGGACTCATGTTCCTCATCGTGCCACCCATCATCGACGAGGTAACGAAACTTAGCGAATACATCGCACCCATTGCCCAACAATATTTGGGCGAGAGTGGTATAGCCGACAGCGTTGACCGCTTCGTGAAGCATCTCGTAAACGAGAACAACATCGTGAAACTTATACAGGAAAAGAATGTCATGGACGCCCTGCAAACGGGACTGGCACAGGCATGGGATTTGATTTATGAAACCGTGGGCTTCATACTGGGAATCTTTGTGGTATTCGTGGTATTCCTTTATATGTTCTTCATCCTGCTTGACTACGAAAAACTGTCCGAAGGTTGGATACGCCTCATCCCTGCCGAGAAGCGTCCGTTCTTCCAAGGACTGGCTGACGATGTGGAGCACGGCATGAACTCCTATTTCCGCGGACAGTCGCTCATTGCGCTCATCGTGGGCATTCTCTTCTCCATCGGTTTCCTCATCATCGACTTCCCCCTTGCCATTGGCCTCGGGCTTTTCATTGGGCTACTCAACCTCGTGCCCTACCTACAGCTCATCGGTTTCATTCCCACCATCGTACTGGCACTGATGAAGAGTCTGGAAACAGGACAGAGCTTCTGGATTATCATTCTCATGGCATTAGTTGTCTTTGCCGTCGTACAGACCATACAAGACATGTACCTCACTCCACGCATCATGGGAAAGGTCATGGGACTCAACCCCGCCGTCATCCTGCTGTCCCTCTCTGTATGGGGCTCACTGCTCGGCTTCATTGGCCTCATCATTGCCCTGCCCCTCACCACACTCTGCCTCTCGTACTACCGACGGTTTGTACTGAAAGAATAGAAAATCTCACAATTTTTAATTTTTAATTCTTAATTCTTAATTTTTTATTGTACCTTTGCACCCGCAAACCTTAAAAAGGTTGCAAATAGGCTGACTCGCTAGCTCAGCTGGTAGAGCACAACACTTTTAATGTTGGGGTCTCGGGTTCGAACCCCGAGCGAGTCACCAAAAGAAGAGGTTACCACTCTTTGGTAGCCCCTTCTTACTCTCTCAAGGGGTTCTTCACCCGAGGGTTCTTTCAGTCGCAAGGCTTTGTGAAAGCGGCTCCGATGTCGCCGAACGCGAACTCCCGAGCGAGTCACCCCAAAAAGAGAGGCCCACAAAGGTCTCTTTTTTGGTTTAAGAGAATTCTATACTAGTACTATGAATATGACTTACGGAGTTATCGGGACAGGTGCCATCGGCGGCTATTATGGCGGAAAACTGGCAAAAAGCGGGAAGGAGGTTCACTTTCTTTTCCATCGGGACTACGAGTATGTGAAAGAACATGGATTGCAGGTAGATTCCTGCGACGGCTCTTTCCACATCGACCAGGTGAATGCTTACCAAACGACAAAAGACATGCCCCAGTGTGATGTGGTGCTGGTGGGACTAAAGACCACAAACAACCACCTGTTGCCCGAACTGCTTACTCCTCTGTTACACCCACAGACCATCGTTGTGCTCATTCAGAATGGTATCGGCGTGGAAAAGGATGTGCAGCAGATGTTCCCCCATCTGCAGTTGGTGGCAGGCTTGGCTTTCATCTGCTCGGCAAAGACTGAACCTGGAAGGGTAAATCACCAATGTTATGGGAATATCAACTTGGGGAACTATTCTTGTCGCGACGAGGAACGCCTGAACCAGATTATAGCGGATTTCACCTGTGCAGGCATACAGGTTCATGAGGTGGAATACCATGAGGCACGCTGGAAGAAAGCCGTCTGGAACATGCCGTTCAACGGGATGACGGTGGCACTCAACACCCAAACCGACAAACTGCTGGGGATTGCTTCCACGCGCCAACTGATTCGTGAGCAGATGCTGGAAGTCATCGAAGCGGCACAATATTGTGGGGTGAAGAATCTCGATGCCTCTTTTGCGGATAAGATGATTCACAATACCGATGTCATGGTGCCTTATTCCCCTTCCATGAAACTCGATTATGACTTGCATCGCCCAATGGAGATTTACTATCTCTATACCCGTCCCCTACAGGAAGCCCGCGAGGCAGGGTTCCGTATGTCGAAGTTGGAAATGCTGGAAGCAGAACTGAATTTCCTTGAACAAAACCAAACAAAACCATGAAAAAAACTTTATTCTTTGTCCTCATCGGAACGCTATCCCTGGCCGTACAGGCACAAACCTTGAGGGAAACCGTCGGCAAGCATTTCCTCATCGGTGCAGCCGTGAATACTAACGAGATGTGGGGGCGTACGCCAAAGGCTCAGGAAGTCATTTCCACACACTTTAATTCCATCGTGGCCGAAAACTGCATGAAGGCTGGAGCCATCCACCCCGAAGAAGAACGGTTCTACTGGAATGATGCCGACCAAACCGTGAAGTTTGGCGAAGAACACGATATGGCAGTCATCGGCCATTGCCTGATATGGCATTCCCAGGCTCCGCGGTGGATGTTTACCGATGCAGAGGGCAAGGAGGTGAACCGTGAAGTGCTGATAGAACGGATGCACCGACACATCTCCGAGGTCGTGGGACGATACAAGGGGAGAATCAAGGGATGGGATGTCATCAACGAGGCTTTCAACGACGACGGAACCTATCGTAACACACCCTATTACCGTATCATCGGTCCTGAATATTTTGAACTGGCTTTCCGCTTTGCCCACGAGGCTGACCCCAATGCCGAACTGTACTATAATGATTATTCCATGGCTCTACCGGCCAAGCGCGATGCCGTCTGCCGTCTGGTACGCGAACTGAAGAGTAAGGGCTGTCGCATTGATGCCGTGGGTATGCAAAGCCACAACGGACTGGACTATCCCAACTTGAAGGAATATGAAAACACCATGGATAGCTTGTCTGCCTGCGGTGTGGGTGTGATGATAACCGAACTCGACCTGAACATGCTGCCCAATCCACGAGGTTTTGGCGGTGCGGAAGTCAGCCAGAACTTTGAATACGAAAAGGAAATGAATCCCTATCCCGACGGACTGACCGAAGAGGCACAGCGGCAATTCGATGAACGCTATCTTGCCTTCTTCGACATCTATCGCAGGCATGAGCACCAAATCCGCCGTATCACCCTATGGGGTGTAAGCGATCGCTATAGTTGGCTTAACAACTTCCCCGTACACGGACGGACGAACCATCCTTTGCTCTTCGACCGACAGTATCAGCCCAAGCCTGTCATTGGCCGAATCATCAGCCTGTTTCAGTAAGTTCCCGTTTATTTTCGGGCACGGTATTGCCCTGGAGTCATTCCCGTTTCGCGCTTGAAGAACTTTACCAGCGAAGCGGGACAAGGGAAATTCAGTCGTTCCGAAATCTGCGCCACACTCTCGTCGCTGTAAGCCAACCACACCTTCACCTCCTTCACAGCCGTCTCGTTAATCCACTGCATTACCGTCTGTCCACTGGTTTCCTTTACCAAGGTACTCAGATAGTGCGGCGCCATGCAAAGTTTGTTGGCATAAAAAGGTATGTTCCGTTCCCGACCTGCATAACGGCTGACCAACGCCACGAATCGTCGCAGGTTATCTTGCTGCCGACTGACGGGCTGCGGCATATTTGCCTGCCCGTGCTGACGCCCCACAAAAAGCAGGAGGGAGCGCATGAGTAACTGCACATTCTCCTTGAGGAACGGCTTCTGATGGACCATCTGCCACAACAGGTCAAAATGTTGACTGACTACCGGCTCAGTCTGTTCGTTAAGATGAAGGCGGATAAAACTCATCGGTTCGCGAACGGGTTTCTCTTCGGCTGTCAGTTCCACCATGCCGTCGAAGCGGAAAGCATCGAACTGGAAATCTGGTGAATAGTATTTCTTTTCCACCAGTGTATCGGCATAGAACACGACAAGGTCGCCAGCCTTGAAATCATAATCCACCAAATTGAAAGAGTAACTGGCCTGTCCGCGCTTCACCCACACCACACGATGCTCGTACATGTGATAAGGCTGTGTTGTGAAGAGGAACTCACGGTTGCGGATGTCGAAGTCGCGCAACATCCAGAAATGGTCAAACAGGAATATCTCGCCGTGTCCTTTCCAGTTTTCCGTATTGCGGAACAATTCTATGGATATGGTGTCGGTCAGCATGGTGCAAAGTTACAACAATCTTACAATATGGCAATAAAAAAGACCAAATAACTAACAATTAGCCATAATAAAAGAACTAATTTTGCAATCAAAATATTTTTAATTAAATTAAGGATTATGAAAAAGATTGTTCTTTTGTTTGCAATTTTTGCATTTAACTTTGCATCTTTCACTTCTGTCAAGGCTGGAGGTTTGATGACCAACACCAACTACCACATTGCTTTCGACCGCATGATGGCGCGTGGTGCTTCAACAGAAATCGATGCTGCCTACAGCAACCCCGCTGGTTTGGCTTGGGGTCACGAAGGATGGCAAATCAGTTTCAATGTACAGAAGCCTTTCCAGTATCGCAATATTGAGGCTACACTCGCTCAGCCCTACGCCGCAGCCGTAGGTTTCGAGAGCCACAAGTTTAAGGGCAAGGCTTCTGCCAACCCCTTCGTTCCTGCCTTGTTCGCTTCCTACAAACACAAGAATTGGGCTATCGGTTTTATGGCTGGTATCGTTGGTAGTGGCGGTAAGGTAAAGTACAATGAGGGCGTACCTATGTTTGTAGTACCCGTGCGTGCCATGATGGCTAATAACGGATTTGCACCCAACGCCTATAACCTAGATTCCTATATGGAAGGCAAACAGTACATCTACGGTGTACAGGCCAACTTCACTTATAAATTCAACGAGCACTGGTCAGCTTCAGCTGGAATCCGTACCAACATTTACAATGGTTACAACAAGGGTCATGTCGTGGCATCCATTCCTACACCAGCAGGTAATGTAGAAGCCATGAACATGCAGATTGATGTGGACCAAAAAGGTGTTGGTTTCTGCCCCATTCTCGGTTTGAACTACAAACTCGATCGTCTGACGGTAGCCGCTCGTTATGAGTTCCGCTCCAAACTAAATATCCCCAACGACACAAAAACTTTGAGCGTCAGCCCTGCTGCTATCGCTGCTCAGGTTGGCCCCATGGCCGCTCCCTATCAAGATGGTGTGAAGAACCGCTATGATATGCCTGGTCTGCTCTCATTGGCCGTTGGTTACGAATTTATCCCCGGCAAGTTCCGCGGTACATTGGAATATCACTGGTTCGACGACAAGCGTGCCAAGATGGCAGGCGACCGTCAGGACGAGTTGAAGTATGGTACACAGGAAGTGCTGGTAGGTTTAGAATACGATGTGAATAAGGTGGTTACCGTATCTGCAGGAGCACAGCGCACAGATTATGGACTGAAGGACTCTTACCAATCAAACACTTCCTTTGCCTGCGATAGTTACTCCGTAGGTTTCGGTGCCGCCTTTAACATCGTCAAGGGACTGCGACTGAATGTAGGCTACTTCTGTTCCATCTACAAGGACTACACACGCGAGGCTTCGTACATGAATGTACCTATGACCGAGACCTACTCGCGTACCAACCATGTATTTGGCGCAGGTATCGACTATAAGTTCTAAGCAGCTTTTGTACGCAACATACTTTGTGCGTTGATTTTTCTTCGTATATTTGTGGGCATATAACCATAAATACCTCATACGATGAAAAACCAACGCACATCTTTTTTAGGAGTTTCCTTTGCCGTAGTCTTTCTGGCTCTTTGTCTTTGGGGATGTCAAGAGAAACCTGTTTCCAGCGACATCACCTCACAGCCTATTGAGAGGCATGAAGGCACAGCCAAGGACTCGGTACACATCAGCATCGAGTTTCCCCAAAGCGAGAACAAACAACTCTGTACCGCCATCGTCGAATACTTCAACGAGGAACTGGGTGGCACTTATGAAGGCGACTATCTCGACTACGAAGCCTTCATCAGTCACTATCAGACCCAATACCTCAACGAACTGCAACAAATCCGTAGTGGCTGGGACGACATGGGGGACGATATGGAAATAAATCTCTCCAAGGATCTCACCATCCGCAAATCCTACGAAACCGACAAACTCGTTACCTACGAAGTCTCTACCTACGACTATACGGGCGGAGTTCACGGATACGGAGTCTTTTATGGCATCACCTTCCGCAAGAGCGACGGCCGCCACATGGGCCTCAATGTCCTAAATCCCCAACATGGCGACGAAGTATGGAACACCTACATCAAGGACGGACTGATGGAATACTTCAATGTTACCACCGACAGCGAACTGTCCGAAAGCATGCTGGGCATCGAGACCTACCAGATTCCCGCCCCCCAATGCGAGCCCTACTTCAGCGAGAACGGCATGGAGTTTGTCTATCAGCAATACGAAATCTCCGCCTATGCCTACGGCCGGCCCTCATTCACCATCTCCTACGACAAGCTCCGCCCCTACCTGAACATCACAGGCAAGCGTCTGCTGAAGGAGGAATAAGTCTCCCATGAGCCAGCCCGTCCGAATCCCCCTTCACCTCCCGTCTCTCCTTTTGTCTTTGGCAATAGGGCTTCTGCTTCTTGCCTCCTGCGGTCCGGGACATGGACGCTACGGCCGTCTGCTGGCCGAGGCAGAGTGGATGAACAAGAACGACAGCCTGTTCACCACCGACTCCGTCATGCTCCGTGTCGCCCGTCACTACGACCACTGGTGGTATAGCCACAACACACGCATGAAGGCCTACTACCTGCTCGGCTCTGCCTACCGTGACTTGGGCGAGGCCCCTGCCGCCATCCACTACTACAACATGGCAATGGAAAGGGCCGATACCCTTTCCCCCGACTGCGACTATGCCACCCTTTTTCGCGTCTATGGTCAGATGGCTATGGTTTATGGTTTCCAGAACATGCCTTGGGAGAAGCGCGAAGCCATCGAACATTACAAACATTTCGCCCTGTTGGCTGGCGATACGCTCAGTTCCATCATTGCCTATGGGCAAATGGCGGATGTCTGCTACCAGTTAAATGATAGCTTAGGGGTCTTTGCTAATACAGATAGTGCTGTTATGCTGTTTAACAAGTATGGTTATGAGAATTATGCCCCTAATGTATATCCATTAGCAATATATCTATCCATAGAAAAGGGACAATATGCAAGAGCTAAATCTATGATGGATATCTATGAAAAGGATGGTTGGGTACTTGATGATAATGGCAATATTGCAAAAGGTTTTGAATTGTACGGAGAGTATAAAGGAAGATATTATCTAGGTGTGGATAATTTAGATTCTGCCGAGTATTATTATCGGAGATTGTTATCTTCGGAATACAAAAAAGAGGCATATAGAGGATTGTCTGAGATATATGCCCGAGAAGAACAAATAGATTCCGTTGCCAAGTACACTCCTCTCTATGAAGACGCCCTCCTGTTATGGGCCACACAGCGACAAGCCGAATCTATTATCCAGTCCTCTGCCCTGTACAAATACGAGAGGAATCAACATTTGGCAGAACAAAAAGCCAGACAAGCACAAGCCACTTTATACTTGGTTCTTTTCCTATTGCTTCTACTTGTTCTTATTGTATTGTTATCTTATCAAGGGTATCGCCATTATAAAGCCAAAATTCTGAAGAAAGAACAAGCTTATAGGCAACTAATCGCAGAATATGAAAAAACTCAGCAAGAGTATCAGCAGAAAT
>JAGCYD010000050.1 GCA_017960985.1 Bacteroidaceae bacterium | reverse complement strand
TTCGAGCCGACGGGCATCATTGTCAGTGCCTCTTGCCAGCCTTTGATGACTTGGTTGCAGGCGAAGGTAGCGGGGTTGCCGCGCTCGTAACTGCTGTCGAACACAGTGCCGTCCAGTAGTTTTCCTTCGTAATTCACCTTAACGCGCTGTGAAGCGGTGGGCACTTCGCCCTCGCCCTTGGTCAGGACCTTGTACTGCAAACCACTGGCAGTCGTTACTACATCCTTCTCCTTGGCGTTCTTCTTCAGGAACTCCTCACCGGCACGGCGGTTCTCGCCGTACTTGCTTTCCATCTGTGCGGTGTGATAGTACTCCATCTGCTTTCTTACGAGCGTCTGGATGCTATCCATGGAGATGTCCATGTAGTCGTTGTTGCCCGTTATTCCGTCGCGGAACCCAGCTATGAACAAGCGATTGTTCAGCGCATTTTCCGTACCGTTTACCTGCTTCGAAATCGACGGGATAATCTGGTTCTCCACCTGCTGGCGGATGTCCAGTCCTGCTAAACGGGCCTTTTCCTTGTGGTCGTTCACGGTTGTAACACCTTCGTTGAAGCCACGCAAAAAGTCGTCCATATAGGTTGTGTCGATGCCGGCACGCTGTATCAGATACTCAATCAACCCATTTGTGTTAGCCTTACCTATGGCGTAACTGAACTGGTCGATAGTTACCGTGTCGGGCTTTGCCGGTTCCTCGACAACCTTTACTTTCTTCTTGCCCGCCATGGCCAACAAGGGCACACAGCACATTAGGGCGAGAACCCATACAATTCGTTTCATATTACTCGATGCCTAACAGTTCGATATCAAATACCAAGGCAGAGAAGGGCTTTACAACAGGGCCTGCTGCACGGTCGCCATAAGCCTGCTCTTGTGGGATGTAAACCTTCCACTTTGAGCCGACGGGCATGTGGGTCAGTGCATTCGTCCATCCAGCGATAACCTGGTTGCAACGGAACTTCATAGGCTCTCCGCGCTTGATGGAACTGTCGAATATAGAGTCGTTAATGAGACGGCCCTCATAATTTACCTTTACAACATTTGTGTCGTTGGGGATGGCACCCTTACCTTCCTCGATGACTTCATAATAGACACCGTTCTCCAACTTAGAGATGCCTTCCTTCTTGGCAATCTTGGCCATGAAATCCTCGTTCTCCTTCTTCCAGGGACCAAAGTTCTTCTCCATCTGTGCCTTCTTGATTTCCATTTCCTTCTGGCGTGCCTTCATGTGTGCCTCACTCATGGTCATCAAACCCTCTTCGCCCAATGTGCCGCAAACGAAGCCGGCCATAAAGTTGCTCAGGCTAATGGTCTGGGTGCTATCCTCGCCAAAAATCTCGTAGTTGATGCCACGAATCATCTGCTGGCTAATCTGCTGGCCAATCTGGATACCGGCATAGTAGGCAACCTTCTTCTTATCGTCACCGACATTGGCAGCCTCGTTCAAACCTTTAATGAACTCGTCCATATAGGCGCTATCTACGCCAATGCGGGTTAGATACTCTCTCAGACCCTGTGTCTGTGTCATACCGATGGCATAACTCAGGGTATCTACATCATTCTTCAGGTTTGCCTTGGGGGTACCGTTACCACAGGAGGCAATGATTGCAGCCACTACAGCCACAAATACAAAACTTAGTTTTTTCATAATAGTTATAATTTAGATTTAGAATATAAACGATGATGATTTACAGAACCTTTATCAGTTCCACATCGAAGATAAGTGTAGCATAAGGAGGAATAGAACTTCCGGCACCCTGCTCTCCGTAGCCCAACAGGTAGGGAATGTAGAAACGGAACTTGGCACCCTCTTTCATCAACTGCACACCTTCGGTCCATCCGGCAATAACCTGATTCAGTCCGAAGTCGGCAGGTTGGTTGCGTTTGTAGGAACTGTCGAATACCTCGCCATTGATGAGACGGCCTTCGTAGTGGCAACGCACCTTGTCGGTAGCCTTAGGACTGCGACCAGTGCCTTCCTGCAATATTTCGTACTGCAATCCGCTCTTTGTCGTTACGACACCTTCGCGCGCACCATTCTTCTTCAGGAAGTCTGCGCCCTCGGCGATGTTCTCCTTGGCATCCTCGGCAGCCTTTGTTGCAAAGTATTCGTTCAATAGTTCCTGTGCCTCACGGGCAGTCATGGAGGTTGCTTTACCGTTGATAACCTCGCTGATGCTCTGGGTGAAGTCCTCGATACTAAAGTTCTTGATGTTCATGCTTTTGAGCTGTTGTCCAATGCCCAGCCCTAATGCGTAACTGATTTTGTCCATATATGTATATATAAATAGGTATATAAGTTCGGTGTGCAAAGGTACGGAAAATATGCGTAACCCCTTTGCTTTACAAGCGCTTTTTTATGTGAAAATAATATAAAATGTTGCCTGTCTCGGATTAAATTCGTAAGTTTGTAACAACAATCCGAGGCTATGTCCAAGCAGAAAGTAATCCTAAGCGAGAATCTTGAGAAAATATTGTCTGAGGCGGTTGCGTGCTGTCCTCACGACAAGTTGTTCGTATTGACAGATGAAACGACGCTGCAACTCTGCTGGCCAGAGGTTGCGGAGATGGATTGCGTACGGGGCGCAGGCATGATAACGATAGGTGCTACGGACGAGAATAAGACACTGGAATCATTGAGCCATGTATGGACGGCTTTGCAGCAGGGTGGTGCTACACGCCATTCGCTGATGATATGCCTTGGCGGAGGAATGGTGACGGATTTGGGCGGTTTTGCCGCCAGTACCTTCAAGCGTGGTATCGCATACATAAATATCCCCACAACCCTGTTGTCGATGGTTGATGCTTCTGTCGGAGGTAAGACAGGCATTAATTTCGGAGGGTTGAAGAATGAGATAGGTGTGTTCAACTGTGCTCGGGAGGTTATCATTGATACAAAGTTCCTGCACACACTCGACTACCAGAATCTGGCTTCTGGTTATGCCGAGATGTTGAAGCACGGGTTAATCAGCAACGAGGCGCACTGGGCGGAACTGTTGCGGTTTGACCTCGCTGATGTGGACTATCGTCTGTTGGGGCAACTGGTGGAGAAGAGCGTAGCCGTCAAGGAGCGTATCGTGGAGGCCGACCCCGAGGAACATGGTATCCGCAAGGCGTTGAACCTTGGGCATACCGTAGGCCATGCTTTTGAGAGTCTGGCGTTGGAGGAGCACCGTACCGTATTGCATGGCTATGCTGTGGCATGGGGCATTGTATGTGAATTGTATCTGAGTACGGTTCGTACAGGATTCCCTAAGGATAAGTTCCGCCAGACGGTGCAGTTTATCAAGGACAATTATGGCGTGTTTGTGTTCGACTGCAAGCAATATGCCCGTTTGTATGAACTGATGACGCACGACAAGAAGAACACCTCTGGCGAGGTGAACTTTACCCTGTTGGGCGGTATAGGTGATATCCGTATCAACCAGACTGCCACGCGAGATGAGATATATGAAATGCTCGACTTTTACCGAGAGTCGATGGGATGTTAAATCTAATTAAGAATCATGAAACTAAAAAGTCTATTATTTATTGCTGTTGCTTTATTGTTGTCCGCAGGGACAAACGCCAAGAAGGCCAAGCCTGTTACAAGCGGCAATCCTATCCTTCCTGAGTTCCATGCCGACCCCGAGGTGCTTTTCTCGCACCAGACGGGCAAGTTCTATATCTACTCCACTACCGATGGAGTCAGAGGTTGGGGCGGTTATTATTTCACCGTGTTCAGTAGTGACGACCTGACGAATTGGAAACATGAGGGCATCATGCTCGATTTGGGTACCAGTCAGGTGGCATGGGCTAACGGCAATGCTTGGGCTCCCTGTATCGAGGAGAAGCGACAGGCTGACGGCAGTTATAAATACTATTTCTATTATAGCGGTCACGATATTGCCAAGGATCGTAAGTCTATCGGTGTGGCTGTAGCCAATAGCCCGACAGGCCCGTTTGTGGACCTTGGCCGTCCACTTGTCGATGAGCGTCCCGAAGGGGCGCATGGCGGTCAGCAGATTGATGTCGATGTATTTACCGATCCCGTCAGTGGGAAGAGTTATCTTTATTGGGGCAATGGCTATATGGCTGGTGCTGAGTTGAACGACGATATGGTATCGCTGAAGCCCGGTACGACGACGGTAATGACACCGCGTGGCGGTTCGTTGCGCGACTATCAGTTCCGCGAGGGTCCCTATGTGTTCTATCGTGGAGGAAAATACTATTTCCTTTGGAGCGTGGATGACACGGGCAGTCCCAATTATCATGTAGCATATGGAACAAGTACATCTCCGCTGGGTCCGATAGAAGTGGCACGCGACCCTATTGTATTGATACAAGACCCCAAACAGGAAATCTACGGTCCTGCACATAATAGTGTATTGAAAATACCTGGTCGCGACGAGTGGTACATTGTTTATCATCGTATAAACAAGGACTATCTCTATCCTACTCCCAACGGCCCAGGTTTCCACCGTCAGGTGTGCATCGACCGCATGGAGTTCAATGCCGACGGAACTATTCGTCGTGTGCAGCCTACCCATAAGGGTGTGGCTCCCGTGAAGAAGATTAACCGTAAAAAATATTAACCTCTTAATACTCCGACTATGAAAAAGACGATTCTTGCAGTATTGCTGCTTGCCCTTGCCATACTTCAGGGGTGTGGTACGATGTCTGTGACGACAATGTCAAATAGTAAGGCTCGTAGCCAGGCTCGCTTCCTAACTGACCGTATGGCTTATGAACTTGACTTTACGCCGATGCAGTATGATGACTGTTATGAGATTAACCACGACTTCCTGTATGCTGTATCTTTCTACATGAATGATGCATCTCGTGGTTACTATGATGCGATTGATAAGTACTATCTCTATCTTGACTATCGCAACCAAGACCTGCGCTACATCATGACGGCACGCCAGTATGACCGTTTCTTGGCACGCGATTACTTCTATCGCCCCATTTATGTGTCAGGTTCTTCATGGGATTTGCGCGTATATTCGGTATATAACAACCGCTCGTTCTATTACTTCGATGCGCCCACGGTATATCGGAACTATGCCGGAGCCCATAGCCGGAAGTATTACTCCAATGGCTACTATGGCTCGCGTTATGAAGGTTATGACCACTATGCAGGCGACCCGAGAATTCAGGGCTCAGCCCATTTCAACGACCATCGCCAGCATGACTTCGGTGCTAACCTGCGTACCCGTAATTCGGCATACCCTAATCACTACAAGAATACCAATAGTAACAATCGCACCATGGATTCTCGCTATATGGATAAGAGTGGCAATACGAACTCGCCGCAGATTAATAACCGTACAACGCGGACGACTCCGACGAACAACCAGCCAAAGGGTAATACCCCTCCGCCAAACAATAATGTTTCGCAGCCAAGCAAACCTAATAGTAATGGAGGGAAACCAGTGAACAGCACAAGCCAGAATTCTCGCCAGAGCAATCCGACTGCAACACAGACAGGCGGTACGCGTTCTTCCCGAACAAAAGCCACGCGTAACTGACACTTCCTTTTAGGTATGTTAGAACCTCTGCTCGGCAAAAGTATCACGGAACTGCAAGCGGTGGCAGCCCAAGTCGGCCTGCCACCTTTTGCCGCTCGTCAGATGGCTGACTGGCTTTATCAAAAGAATGTGGCCTCGATAGACGGCATGACGAACCTCTCCCGTCAGGGGCGTGAACGCTTGGCGGAGACCTATGAGATTGGTTGCAGCGCACCGATTGATGCCCAGCATTCTGCCGACGGAACGGTGAAATACCTTTATCAGACGAAGGGTGGTGGTTTTGTAGAGACCGTTTATATCCCCGATGGTGATAGAGCCACGCTTTGTGTGTCGTCGCAGGTCGGCTGCAAGATGGGCTGCCGTTTCTGTATGACAGGTCGTCAGGGCTTTCAAGGACAACTTTCGGCCTGCGATATCCTGAATCAGATATATAGCCTGCCCGAACGGGATACCTTGACGAACATTGTGTTCATGGGGCAGGGCGAGCCTTTTGACAACCTTGACGAGATGTTGCGGGCAACGGAGGTGCTGACGGCAGACTATGGCTATCAGTGGAGCCCGAGGCGCATAACGGTCAGCACCGTTGGACTACGCAAGGGCATGGAGCGTTTCCTCACGGGCAGTCAGTGCCATCTGGCCATCTCGTTGCATAACCCCTTCCCCGAGGAGCGTGCCGAGATGATGCCTGCCGAGCGTGGTTATTCCTTGTCGGAATTTCTTCCGTTGTTGGCAGAACAGGATTGGACGCACCAGCGCAGGTTGTCGTTTGAATACATCGTATTCAGTGGACTGAACGATTCACCGGCTCATGCCCGCGAATTGATCCGGCTATTGTCGCCATTGCACTGTCGTGTCAACCTGATTCGTTTCCACGAGATACCCGACACGCCCTATAAAGGTGCCTCGGAAGAGGTGATGGTGTGGCTGCGCGACTATCTAACGAAGCATGGTGTCACGGCTACCATCCGCGCCAGTCGTGGACAGGATATCATGGCTGCCTGCGGACTATTATCAACTGCAAAGAAAAACGAACAAGCATGAATAGAATAGGTGTATTACTTTCTACACTGTGTGCCATACTTTTCCTTTCTTCTTGTAAGAACGGGAAATTGATAGCACCGCAAGCCAGTGGAAGACCCTATGAGGTACTGGTGGTGATGGATGCTCAGTCGTGGGAGGCTCCCGAAGGGCGGGCGCTTTTCAATGTACTCGACACCGACATCCCTGGTCTGCCACAGCCCGAGCGGTCGTTTCACATCTCGCAGGTATCTCCCAAGGACTTCAACCGCACGCTGCATATCTTCCGTAACATTATCGAGGTGAATATCGACCCTACGCAGTTCACCACGACGCGCATGAAATTCGTCCGCAATGTGTATGCCGAGGGACAAGTCATCCTGCGTATCAACAGTGATTCGAAGGAATCCTTTGCCCAATATGTGTCGGAGCATGGACAGGATATCATCGACTTCTTCACGAAGATGGAAATCAACCGACTTTGCGTGGATTTGCGCACGAAGTATTCAAAGTTGACCTACGATTTAGCTCGTGAGATATTCGATTGCGAACTGCGTGCGCCAGAGGAGTTGAAAAACTACAAGAAAGGCAAGGATTTCTTCTGGACATCCAACAATGCTCCCACGGGAATGGTCAGCCTTTGTATGTATAGTTATCCCTACGAGGGGCCGGAGACTTTCAACAAGAAGTACATCCTGCACAAGCGTGATTCGGTGATGCAGGCGAACATCCCCGGTAGCGAGCCCGACATGTATATGCAGACCGATACGGCCTTCACTGATATCAAGCCCATTGTTGTACATCATAAGTATGCCATGGAGGCGCGTGGTCTGTGGTACATGCGCAACGACGGCATGGGTGGTCCCTTTGTCAGTCATTCGCGTGTGGATACGGAGAATAACCGCGTCATCGTGATAGAGGGCTTCGTGTTTGCACCGGAGAAGATGAAGCGCGGATTGATGCGTCGCATGGAAGGCTCGCTCTATATGCTCCTATTGCCCGAGGAACAGCCCTCGGAGGTGGAGACCGCACTGGAAGAAGAAAAAGACAAACAAAAAGATAAGGAATAGACTATGGAAGAAAACAGAATCCGTGTTGCCATCACGCAAGGCGACACCAACGGAGTGGGATACGAAGTGATACTAAAGTCGTTCGAAGACCCTACTATATTCGAGTTGTGTACCCCTGTCATCTATGGTAATCCGCGTGTTGCCACCTACCATCGTAAGGGACTGGAACTGACAACGAACTTTAGCACGATACAGAATATCGACGAGGCTCGTCCCGACCGTTTGAACTTACTCGTGGTCGATGATACGGAAGTGAAGATAGAGATAGGCACACCTTCGCCTGAGGCAGGTCAGCAAGCGTTCAAGGCATTACAGCGGGCAATGACAGACTATCGCGAGGGGAAGATAGATGTATTGGTGACGGCACCAATCAACAAGAATACCATTCAAGGGGATGCATTCAACTTCCCTGGCCACACGGAGTATATCGAGGCACAAGTAGGTGAGGGCAAAGAGGCTCTGATGATACTGATGAACGAACGCCTCCGCGTAGCACTCGTTACCACACACCTGCCTATCAGTGGTGTGGCACAAGCCATCACACAGGAGCGTATTGTCGCCAAACTCGGCATTTTATTCCAGTCTCTGAAGCGCGACTTTGCTATTACCGGACCTCGCATTGCCGTATTGGCATTGAACCCCCATGCAGGCGATAACGGCCTACTGGGTAAGGAGGAGCAGGAGGTCATCATCCCCGCTATCGAGCAGGCAAGGGCAAACGGCATTCAGGCATTCGGCCCCTATGCCGCCGATGGTTTCTTTGGTTCGCGGGCTTATGAGCGTTACGATGCCATTTTGGCCATGTACCACGATCAAGGTTTGACGGCTTTCAAGGCGTTGGCGATGGACGACGGTGTGAACTACACGGCAGGTCTGCCCATCGTACGGACAAGTCCCGCACACGGCACTGCCTATGATATTGCCGGTAAGGGTGTGGCCGACGCCGGGTCTTTCCGTCAAGCCATATTTACGGCCATTGATGTCTGTCGCAACCGCCGTCGCTTCGATGAGGCCGTTGCTAATCCGCTGCCTAAACTCTACCACGACCGTCGGGAGGACGAGCGCCGTCCGCGTCGTGACGAATGACGGACAGCGCGCCTTCTTGATAAAAACGGCTAAAAATTTGGTAGTTTGCAGGGAAAGCCCTACCTTTGCAACGCTTTTTGTGAAAAGCCTCTCGCAAGAGAGTATCGGAGAGATGGTAGAGTGGTCGATTACACCGGTCTTGAAAACCGGCGTGCTGAGAGGCACCGGGGGTTCGAATCCCTCTCTCTCCGCAAAACATTTAGGCTGGTTGAGTTTTCTCAACCAGTTTTTTGTTTGTTCTGCACTAAGCTTGCTTGAGTGTAAGAACGGATAAAAAACTGATTAGCATATTAGTGCCAGCCTAAATGTTTTGTTTGAACCTCGCCGGGGCGGAAGGGATAGGCGAAGCCAATCCCTCTCTCCACACGCATCTCAGCAGAACTCAGCACGCATCTAAGCGGCAGTCTGCACCCACCTGAGCGGCACTCCACTAAGTCAGTAGCGGAACGCCACCATATCTTCTACTGGTTAAGGATAATATTCACCAGCGCCGTAAGGTCGGCAATGGTGAAACCGACATTTCCATCGGTGTTGGCTGCCTCGAGGTCGTAATTACTGCTATCGCGGCCAAGGATGATGGACAATAAAGCTGTGGCATCGGTATTATTCACCATACCATCCTTGTTAACATCTCCCAGTTTCCATGTGTTGAAGGATAGGATAACAGGGTCATTGGGCGTACCCGTGATACCATTGACGGAGAATGTTACATTCTTGCTCGTCTCGGGCAGATACTGTCGTCCGCTGGCATAGTCGTAAACCTTGAAAGAAACAGTACCCGAAGTGTCGTTACTATAGATGCGTAGGTAGTCATCGATGGCGACGCCCACACACTCGTTACCGATGAATGCACCGATGGCATAATTGCTGTAATCATCCACAGCCACATTGTCCACCTTGAGGAGCAGGAACGAAGTCATGTCGTTCTGATAGTCGGTATAATAGAAGTTCCAAGGTGCACGATAGATGGTTACTGTTCCGCCTCCGTTGTTTTCCGTGGCATCGGTGTTGTAGGCGCTTTCGATGTCGCCATAGGCATAGATGGTTATGTCGCCAGCAGTGCGTACAATGTCGTTGTCAGCACTAATGGCACGGGTGTTTGTGGTTATCACGCCCTCGCCGTCCTTGATGTCGTTGCTATTCAGGTAGAAGTTGCAGGTCGTCCCGCCTAGGGTGATATAACCTCCGTTCTGTACGGTCAGTGAGGTGCTGGACTGCTTGCCCTTGATGCCCTTCGCTCCATCGCCCGACACATGGATGTTGATGGTTCCGCCCATAAGCCGCGCCTCGTAATAGGCCTTTATGCCAGTGGCCTCTGTACCCGTAACATTCAGATTCAGTTCACCGCCCGTCATGTAGAGGATACTGTCGCACTTCAAACCATCCCCGTCAGCAGCCGTTACATTGCCGTTGATGGTTCCGCCCTTGATGTACATCACACCATAGTCGTCGGAGTCGATGCAGTCGCCTCCTACATTGTTGATGTTGATGATACCACCATTTATCTGGAAGAAACAATTGTCGTTGTTCTCTTTGCCCTTTCCGCAATGAATGCCGTCGCTGACGGCCGACAGAATATTCACAGTTCCCGTGGTCTTCTTGAACTGTAGGTACTCTTTGGCCGATATGGCGTGTTTGGTATTACCCGTTACATTCAGTACACCAGGGCCTTCAAATTCAGGGTGCCCCGTGAAGTACATGGCGGCTTTCTGCTCGCCGTTTGCACCATCGACGAAAGTGTTTGTGGTTCCTTCATCAAGCACCACGGCAATGCGCTTTCCGCATTCGATGTCTATGGCTGCACCCGTTGGGTTGGTGATACTCACCCCTGCCAGTTCGAGCGTCAGTTTGTAGGAACCTAAGATTGTCAGTGAGCCATTTGTTGTACTACCTGACAACTGATAAGTATATTCCTCGGAAACGGTATTGGAATAGACTAATACATGGGCTCCATCGGCAAATGCCATGAAATAGTTTTGGTCGATAGTCTGAGGAATGATAATCTCGGCAGATTCACCCGAATAAACAATACGGACAGTATCTCCGTCTTCTGCTGCGACAGGGCATGAATATAGGGCGCAAATCGCTATCAAGATTGCTGATAGTAGCTTTTTCATATCTTGTTTTTCTTTATTCGGTTATGGATTATCGTACCAACACTTTCTTATACTTCCCGTCGCTGTAGCGCACGATGTAGATGCCCGGACGGAGCCCCGTCTTGGTGGTGCTCACGCGTACGCCACTGAGTGAGTAGTATCCGACGGGGATGACTGCAGTGCTGATGGACTGCACTTCTGTGGTTTCCCCTGCAATGTTGAAGATATAGGGTGTCTTCGTTGTACCGACGATATCGGGAGAGAAGGTCATTGTCTCACTGACAGCATATTCTTCACCGTCTTCGTCGAATACCTTGAAGGAAAGTTCTTCACCGCCCTGACCGTAAAGGGTCATAAACAGGACATCGTTCACGCACTTGCCAGCACCGCGACATTCCTTGTCGGAATATGCTACAATGTTGAAACGGTTGGATTCAAGTGCCTGACCATCCATTTGTACACGGGCGATGATGCCCATGACATTTGGATATGCATGTTTGTCGTAGCCGTAGCGTCTGGCTGTGGCATCGTTAGCTGCGATGCGTCGTAACTTGACAGCAGAGGCTGTGGGTTTGTTGAAACGGATGGATTTTGCACTGACGGACTTATACAGATAACCTTGTCCTGTAGATAGCGAACTGAGGGAACCTTCCCAACCATCGTTCGCATCATAAACGGAGAATCCGCTTTGTCCGACAATGATGTCACCGTCCTGTATGTTGGAACCGGCAAGGGCTGCGGAAATGGTCTGTGTCCCGATGACGGGATAACCAATCCAGTTCCATCCTGCCCGTAGTACCGTAGGGGAAATGACGGATGGCGTTTGTCCTGTGAATTCATAGGAATGGTCATCGCTCATTTCCACCTTATAGAGTGAGCCAATAGACAATTTCTTCAGCAGTCCCTTCATGGAATGTGTTGAACTGCTGTAGTATGCTTCGAGAGTCTGACTTAGGATGCGGTCGGCATAGTCGTCGAAACTGCTGACAGGCAAGGCTGCCGACATGGGGTGGGACATCCAGTTCCATCCTTCGTAGAGGTCGAGAGATACCGTTGCCGTGTAGGAACTCATGATACCCTTGTCAACACCCAGTGGAGTGTCGTCAGCCAGTAGTGAGTTGGTTTTCTCAATCGTCGGGCGCGTCATCAAGTAGTAGGTGTTTCCTCCGTCTGGATAGCGACCGACGGTTTGGTTGTAACCATGCTGAACATAAGTCAGTCCGTCTGCAAAACTCTGGAGTGCAGGATGTGCATCGAAGAATGCCGCATTGTTGTTCACGAACTGGTCGGAGGAGGTAATAAGTAACAATTGCCCATCAGTATTGTTTAACTTGAAGGGTGCATGAAGTTGGGTCGTTGGTGACATTTCATCCGCCCATACCACAATGTGCCCGTTGGCAGGCACGATGGTGTTGAGTACGGAACTTGTGGGTATCTGGTACTTCAGGGGATCGTCGATATCGTCGCTGATATAAAGTCCAGCCACATTGAGGTCGGTGTCTGTCGTATTGTACAACTCAAACCAGTCTCTCTTCTTGAAAAACTCGTTGATGTAGATGTCGTTGTTCGCTCCGATTTCGTTCACTTTAATAGGCATGGCGATGTCAGCCAATAACTCTGCATCGGAAAGTTTATTAAATGTGGCGGTCAGCGTGTAGCCTGTGTTTTGTAAGGCAAAGATGGAATCCGTGGAGACTATGACATCATTGGCGTTCTTCCAACCAGCGAAGCGATAACCGGCAGGAGCCTGTGCCTTGACGGTGATGGGGTAGAATAGTGAACCGCTGAAAGTTCCTGTGGGCACTTCCAAGTCATTGATGCGAAGCGTGGCTCCCTCCACATTGCTCGAAAGCGATACCGTGTTGGGACTACTCAAATTGAGGTAACTTCTGAGGTAGTTAATCATGGTGCTTTGCATCGCGGAGGTGAGTTTGTTGTTCAACTGATAGGCAACATCGTTTACAGACCCGCCATTGCCTTCCCACGATATATAGGTGTACATTTGGGCACGCAACTCCTCTATGATCTCAGCACAGCGCGTAGGTTCGAACACACTTCCGGTAATGATACAGAAGGCATCGATAAACTTCTTCTTGAAGGTAGCATTCTGAAGCATGTTGAGGAATGTTGTGACCACTTCCACTTCGGCGGTAATGGTATAAGACGAGCCATCTTCGTTGAAGATGGGATAGAAGGTGTAGGTACTTTGTCCTTCGAAGTCTGTGAACGGATTAAATTCGCGGTCGTAACAGTTGTCAAGGTCGAAAATGACGAAATGGAACTTGCCTTCCCCATGCCCGTTCGCCGTGTCCTCGCGAGCGCGGAATGCCTTGAGATTGTTGTGTGGCCAGTCCCAGTTGGTCAAGTAGAACTGTGCTGCCATGTAGTTGATGTATTCTTCGATATCCACCAGTTCGCAGATGCGCTCGTACGAGGCAGCGTCCGATGCGGTCTTGGCCAATTCATACCATTCCTCAAAGGCCTCTCTTGTACCCGTAGTTTGTACATAACCTGAGTCCACACTCATTTCGAAAGCATCCTGATAGTCGGTATCCAGTCCGTAGTTCGAGTAACCGAATTGCTTGTTGGTAACTTCGCGGATATTCATTGTTCCTATAAAATCGCCATTGAGGAACACATGGGCAGGTTGTCTTTCCTGTGCATCGATGTACAAACCAGAACGGAGCAGAATCTGTTGTAGGATATTGTCCTTTACGCGACTCTTGGCATAGTTGTCGTTACCACCATTACGAACCAGAATCTGCTTGTATTTGTTATAGGGTTTGTCTTCGAACCAGCGATATTCCATGTCGTTGAGTCCATAGACCTTCGAGGCTTTCAACTTGAAAGAACGAGGGTATTGTTTGCGACTCCAACCACCACTGATGGCAAAGTCCACTTCTTGTGCAAAAGCAGCCTCGCCGTCGCTATTCAGGTATTCGAAATTGACGGGACGCTCCCAGTCCATATTCCAGTTGGCCTTGTCTGTGCCCGTCACACCATTGCCACTTCGGCCATTGGTACCATGTACCCATACGCCAATGGTATTGTCATTCAGGTTCTTGTCATCTGTTACGACGGAAATAATGGGTAGGTCATAGTCTCTATCCTTATATATATACGAGCGCGTAACGACCTCGCTGGGAATGTAGCCATCGGCAAACAGACGGAATCGATAGACGGTGGTGTTGCTTACGCTGAACGAACCAGAGTTGCTGACATTGCCGTTTGTTGCAGTTGGCGTGGAACCGTCGGTCGTATAGCGTAGCGTTGTGCCCGTGGGAATGCTTACATTTATGTTAAGTGTACTGGTAAACACTTGTGCATCGGTATCTACCACGGGTGCATCAAGTTGTTGCGTTGCCCACGAACTAGTCGTATTTGTTGCCTCGGGGGTTGGTTCTGCCGTTGTAGCCCAGGTGCTTCCTCCGTCATTCGTACGGGCATAGGATGTTCGTCCGATGGTTGCAGGATAAACTTGGGAAAGAATCAAGTTCCCATTGGTGTCGCTGATGTAGATGGTTCCGCCTTCGGGTTCCAGTTTGAAGGGCACCTGCTTGTAGGCTTCGGCACCATAGATGGAATTGTGGTCGAACCAGATGTTCTTGTACCCTCCTGCTGCTATAATACCATACCGTTTGTGGAGGTGGAACTTCTGTAGATTAGAAGCATCATCGCTCACATACAGCATACCTAAAGAGATATCACCTGAGGTGGGGTTGTATAATTCTATCCAACTGCCGTAGTTGTACGACGGGTCGATGAACATGTCGATGTTACGCGACTGAATTTCATTGATGACGAGTTGATTGGCATTGGCGGTGAGTGACACTAAATAATTATATTCTACAGTTTCCAACGCATCAATCGCTGCTAAAGCCTCTTCATAAGTATAGGTGCGATTACGGTAACTGGAGTATATTGTAGAATAACCTGCCGCACTGGTACCATAGGTGTCGCTAAAGTCTCTCAGCGCATTATAGAGCAAGGTATAGTTCTCGATGGAGGTGTTGGCATGGTTGATGGCTGCGTTTAGGGCGATGATGGCATCGTATTTATCATCCGCATTGTTTGCGGAAGCAGCATTGCTGACAGCGCTTTGTAGGGCTGTTTTATCTGGATTTCCATAAACTGCTCCTGAACTCAGAATGGTATTGGCACGACTTGTCAGAGAGGTGATGATGTCATTCTCTGCTGTCTCGTCCTTACCCATATAGACCAGTTTGAAGTTCGACCACAGACACCAGTGGATGGTGTTCCCGTTGGAAGTTAGACCGATGCGCATGCTTCCGTCGGTCACTAGTCCGTAGGTGGTTTGCAAATAGCGACCGGCGGAGAAGGCAATGGAGGCTCCCGTCATACTGTTGGGTACCCAACCGCTACTGGAATTATAGTCGCTACCAGTGCTGCCGCCGATGTAAGTCCAGCCATATTGTGCGTATCGGTTACCTGGCTGATAGTTTACATATTGTTGTAGGTTTGTTGATATGGCGTCTGCCAAGATGTGTTGTACTGGTGTTTGGAAGTCATCGAGGAAAAGATTCACGGGTACACTTTCGGAACCATTATAACTGCCATTGCCCGAGGGGCGATAGAAGGAGTTTGTGGTAATTTTGTAGATACCGTTGGGCACATTGCTCACATCCTGATAGACTTCAAAAGCCATGCCGTAGGCCTCGGCACAGGGGAACTGGCTGAATCCACCATAGATAGCGGTAAGCCCGGGTGTGTATGTCCATCCGTTACCATTGGGGTCGGAGAAGTCTGGATTGACAAGAAGGTCTGTCATGTCCACACCCGTTCCACTGGCTTGACTGATGAGGGTTGTAAGTGCTTGGTAGGCAGCGTTCAGTTCCGATACGGTACTATTGGAGTTGTTATATACAGCACCGGCCGAACTGGTATCAACTCCCACATTTTCGGCTTCGAGTAGGGTTTCGTAGAGTTGCAGCCGTGCTTGATAGAGACTCAAGTCGTCGGGTGTGATGTAAGTCCAGTCCAATTCATAATTTGAGTTCGACGGATTGAGCGCAAACAGACCCACATTGGTGTTGTAATATCCCCCTCCTCCAATTTTGTCGTTGTTGTTGGGGTCCCAACCGAGGCAATAGTCAGGAAGGTTGTTATACAATCCGTTTTGATTGGATACAACGATACGAAAATTGCCGTTTAGTTGTGTTTCGAGTCCCCAATAGGTATAGGTGGTATTTTGATTGTTCCAGTCACAATATACATTTCCTCCATCACCGTCTGGGAATAAATAGCCTTGTCCTCCAGCACCTGCAGAATAAAGCCGATAGTATGTACCATTATTCTGGATGGAATAGATAAGTGCCGAAGAGGGATTCTCCGTCAGTGCGGCATGTGTAGTCCAGGTTGTACCTTTCGTCAGATACTTCTCCTGACCTACATGGTACAGGTACACATCTGTGTTGGTTGGTGGTATCCCTGTGTTAGTCGTCAGCGTCGGGGCTGTCCAAGAACCTGCGGATGCTGGGACAATACTGAATAGTAAAACGGCAACACAAAGGGAAACCCGTAGGTCGATACGGGTAACAGGGAAGGATAATCTTTCCATAGGGTGTATTGTTTTTATGCTTTTCATGGGTGCAATGCAGCCCTTTTTGGATGCAAAGCGCAACAAATTTAATAAATAGGTATCAAATAGTCAAGAAGAAACGCGAGAAAGTGTGCTTCTGTTTATTGATTTTTGTATGTACTGAAATTTTTAACCAAAATGTAGGGTAATTTATATATGAATTATTTATCTTTGCGCCCGAAATGCTTAACCAATCTTTCTTTACCCATGAAAAAAATTCTTTTTCGCACCTTTATTGTGCTTTTTTTGCTGGTGTTTGCCAGTAATGTGTCTGCCCAACGGCGTACAGACCCACTGGGCCGTGGTCTTGTGGCCGTAAAAGTTGATGCTGGCGTATTTCTAAGTTGGCGTATTCTGGCTGAGGAATACTACGATGTGAAGTACAATGTCTATTGTAACGGCACCAAACTGAATGCTACTCCACTTTCGGTTTCGAACTATACCCATGCGGGTGGTTCCGACACCGACCAGTACACCATAAAGGCGGTAGTGCGTGGCGTGGAGGGCGCAGCCTCGGCAGCAGTTACGGCCTGGCCGCAATACAAATACAAACTTAGTACGACTTGTGAAACGGGCTACTTGGATATTCCTCTTGCACGTATATATGATAATAGTGGTACGGACATCACCAGTACTTATACGCCAAACGATGTCGAAGTGGCCGACTTGGATGGTGATGGCGAGATGGAAATCATCATCAAGCGCCTATCCACGAAGGATGCTGGAGACCTCTTTGTGTCGCGTACCGACGGAGCCTACGACCGTATCGATGCCTACAAACTCGACGGTACACTGATGTGGTGGATTGATGTGGGTCCCAACATGGTCAGTGGCGGCAGCCACGAGCTGAATATCATCGCCTACGACTGGGACGGAGACGGCAAGGCAGAAGTGCTTCTGCGCGGTGGTGACAATATGATGGTGCATGGCCGCCACACAAGCAACATAGCCTGGAGTTCAGACAAAGACTATCCTCAACGCATTGGTCAGAATGGTGTGGATACGCGTGGTAGCGTTAGCCATACCGCCAACATGACCTATACGAACACTGGTAACGAATACCTTATTTATTTAGATGGTTATACGGGTGTCGTTTATGATGCTGTAGGTAAGTATTATACCTATCCTCTGCCGCGTGGTGCGGCCTCTGACTGGGGTGACAGTTATGGGCATCGTTCCTCCAAGTATTTCTTCGGCGCCCCCTATCTCGATGGCAAGACCCCCAGCATTTTCTTGGCCCGTGGTATCTATACCAAGCACGAAATGGTAACTTTCGATGTAGATCCTTCGTCTCATACCTTGACGGAGCGTTGGCGCTGGTCGAACAACGGCGGTTGGAGTGACCCGTGGTATGGAAATGGCAACCACAACTACTGTATTGCCGATGTGGACCAAGACGGACGCGACGAGATTGTCTATGGCTCTATGGTTGTCGATGACAACGGCCACGGACTCACCACCACTGGTCTCGGTCACGGCGATGCTCTCCACTGCTCCGACTTTGACCCCTATCGCGAGGGCTTGGAGATTTTTGCTTGCAACGAGGACGAACCTTGTATGAATTATCGCAATGCTACAACCAGTAAACTATATTACCGGCAGACCAGCGACGGCGATGACGGCCGTGCGCTTTGTGCCAATTTCTCCAATGCCTATCCTGGCGCTATGGGTCGTAGTACCCAAACTGGTATGGTGAGTTGTGTACGCGATGCCGTCATCCCGTTTGACGGGGAATACATAGCCTGGGGAGACCTAAACTTCCGCATCTACTGGGACGGTGACCTGCTGAGTGAGGTGCTTAATAGTCCAGGTACGGAAAAAGAGGCGAAAATAGAAAAGCCAGGTTATTATCGTCTCTTCACTTCCTCTGGTTGCAACATGAACAATTGGACAAAGAATCATCCTTGCTTCTCAGGTGATATCTTAGGGGACTGGCGTGAGGAACTTATCCTACGCGTTTGGGACAATGAGCACATCCGCATCTATACCACTGCCATGCCGACAGACTATGGCATCTATACCCTTTGGCACGACCATCAGTATCGCCAGGCTATGATTTGGCAGATGCATGCCTACAACCAGCCCCCTCACTTGAGTTATTTCCTCGGAGAATTGGAGGGGCTGACTACTCCGCCGCCGCCACTCACCGTTACAGGTAGAACTTGGATTGGCAACAACACCACTATCGGTACGGGCTACAATAATCAGCACCTGTTGCATAATGAATATGCCAATACAACGCTGAATGTAACTGATGGCGCTTCTCCTTACATTCTGACTATCAATGTACCTAAATATACATACGGCATCGACAGTTATGCCATCAATCCAGGTGCTGTGGGAACTACCACCTACACCTGTAACCTGAATGGCGGTGCGCTGACAGGCGAGACACGCCTTATCAAACAGGGTTTGGGCGTACTGAACATGGCTGCTGTCACCCATACCTACACAGGCGAAACACAGGTTTGGGACGGAACGGTAAACTTTAACGGAACCCTGCAGAACAGTCCCATGTGGATGCACATGAGAACCGTACTGAACTCTACAGGCGGAAGTTTCATGGGCGGATTGACGATGGATTGGGGCGCTACCCTGAATGTGGGTGGAGCCACAGCGAACACCATCAGCACGGTGAATGTGGGTGATTTGACACTGAACTATGGTGCAATCGTAGTTCTTGACATGAACGGGTCGGGTAGTGACCAACACGATAAGTTGAATGCCACTCGTTTGAGTGTAGATTGCTCCAGAGCAGGTGTGGATGCATGGGAAAATTGGGGACCTGCGAATATCGTTCCCGTGTTCCGTTTGAACATGACTTCAACCCTTTCCAGTGGTCTGTATGAAATCGGTAATGTAGGTGAAGTGGAGGGTGACCTCAATTCTGTAAAGGTAGAGAGCAATACTATGGCCAGCAGTCGTCTTCACCTCATTCATGACAATGGCAAGCTCTATTTGGGCGTAGATGTATCTCAGCCTGAAAGATGGGATTCTGCTGCGGGTGCAGGCACCTATTATTTATATAATGTAGGTACAGGTAAGTTCCTGACTTCGGGTTATTGGTGGGGTACCCATGCTGCTCTCGACGACGATGGCTTGGCCGTCACCTTGAGTGGAAGTAGTGGTGTTTACACCATATCAACCACCAATGCTTTCGCTGCCAAGTATTTGGGTGATAATGCCTATATGGATAATGGGACTGCAGCCCAATGGACTTTCACAAAAGTGTCGGAGGATAGCAATACCTATACTATAAAGAATGGCGACAATTATCTGGTAAGTACTGCTAGCGACTTGGCCGACTTGACAACTACGGCTCCAACAACCGATGCGGGTTATTGGCAACTTGTGAAGCGTTCCATGCTTGAGGCACGCCTAAACGAGGCTACGCCTTCAAATCCCATCGATGCTTCTTTCTATTTTGCCAATGCTCGTACAAGAAGGCTCTGGCCTAATGGATTCTCTGGAACGGCTTTTTCTGACCAAGGAAGTGTTGGTCATAATGTTGCATCTCTTTATGGTGGTGCTGCTTCTATGGGCCAATACCGCAAGACCTTTGATAACTATCAAGAAATAAGTGGTGTTAAGAATGGCCTTTATCAAGTCTGGGTGAAGGGCTTCTATCGCGTGGATGCCAACTATCCCTCTATTCCTTATCTCTATGCAAACGATGCAAAGGCTAATTTGTTGCCACTTGCTGATGCGACGAATGTGAATAATGCAACCACAGCCACCGATGCCCTTATCGATGACACTTATCTCATTGGTCCTATTTCTACCAATGTTACCGATGGCGTTTTGCGTATCGGCGTGAAGAGCGATGGTGATGTGGACTGGTGTACTTGGCGTCAGTTTACCATCAAATGTTATGGTACGGCTGAAACCGCAGAGGCTTTTGCGGATTTTGAGGCGATTCAACAATTGGTTCAGCAAGTTGGTACGCTTCCTTATGCCGATCCACTCAAGAAGCCTAACCTTGCAGACTACAACCCCACGACATCCGTTGAGGCTATCATTGCCACTCAAGCCCTGCAAACTGCTCTCCGTGCTTATGTGGAAAGTAACAATGCGGCAGAAAGTGTAGGTACTGCAATCGACCGCACCAGTTACATTACTAACCCCACGAACCCAATTTCCAACGCAGGATGGACCATCACGGGTGATGCCATCAACAACCCGCTCAGCAATGAGCCGTGGACAGACTCCAATGGCAATAGTAACCATTCCTACTTTGATGGTGGCGCATGGGCTAATTCATCGTGGAGTACAACCATGTCCCAGACTATTAGCCTGCCTGCAGGACAGTATCTGCTCTCCGTTAAGGCACGCGCTGCCGCTGCTGTGAACTTCAGCCTCTCGGTAGGTGGTCAAACCGCACAACTTCCGCATGTGAATGCTACGGGCAATGTCTTCGGACGAGGCTGGGGAAGTTCGTATGTAGTGTTCCAAACCGATGGAACTCCCGTTGATATTGTAGTTAATGCTTCATCTAACGAACAGCACACATGGTTCTCCATCTCCGATTTCCAGGTGGTACAGATTGATGGTGGTGCACAAAGACTCACTGAAGTAAAGACTCTGGTTCAGCAGACGGGCACACTTCCTTATGCCGACCCGGCCAAGAAACCTAACACCGATTTGAATCCGTCTTCTGATGCACAAGCCATGCAAATGGCACAAACGCTTTTGACGGCTCTGCGTGCATACTACGAGAGCAATGCTCTGGCGGAGGGCGTTTCTGGAGCGGTCAACTATACCAGTGCTATCACCAACCATACGGAACCCGCCAATAACGACGGATGGACCATCACAGGCTCTATCAACAATCCGCTCAACAATGAGCCTTGGACGAATGCCGATGGTACCAACACGCACTCTTACTTTGATGGTGGTGCATGGGGAAATACATCGTGGAGCACGACTATGTCGCAGACCATCACCATCCCAGCTGGGCGTTATCTGCTCACAGCCAAAGCACGCGCTGCTGCTCCTGTGACCTTTACCATGTCGGCTGGTGGTCAGACCGTAACCCTGCCAAGCCTTAATGCAAGTGGTAATGTGTTCGACCGCGGTTGGGGCGACACAAGTGTTGAGTTTGTTTCTTCGGGGAGCACGACTATCACGATATCTGCTGCAGCCAATGAGATTCACAGCTGGTTCTCCATCAGCGACTTCCGTCTGATGCGATTAGGCTCGACAAAGGGTGATGCAGACCAGAACGGAACGGTTGAATTGGCAGATGTGCCCACGCTCGTCAGGATGCTATTGGGCAAAGAAACCAAGAACGACGAATCGGATATTGATGAGGACGGCTTCGTTACCCTCCGAGATGTCACAGCGTTGATAAACCTTATCTTAGGTAAATAAGAAAGGTATATCCTTGAATATGAAGGCCAGCCAATCAACATTGGCTGGCCTTTTCTTTGTCCTTAATTTGAATGTAAGTTACAGGATAATACGCTCGGCGCTGATATTGCGGCCAAGGAATACGGCTGCATTTTCTTCAAAGGAGTTGGGATACTCCGTAGTTAGGAAACGAGTCGTTCCTCCGCGAGTCGTACGGCTGTCCATGTCGGGATGGCGTTGGAGGTAGGTACGCAAACTACCGGCTACATATTCACCTTGCGTAATGACCTGAATGTGGGCAGGGGTATATTGGCGAATCTTGTCGTAGAGCAGAGGGTAGTGGGTACAGCCAAGAATGATGGCGTCGATATCGGGGTCGGTACTGAGCAACTGGTTGATATATTTCCGAACAAAGTAGTCTGCACCTTCGGACGCATATTCCATGTTCTCGATAAGGGGAACCCACATGGGACAGGATTGTCCCGTAACCTTGATGTCGGGATGCATTTTGGCAATCTCCAGTTCGTAGGTATGGCTGCGTATGGTTCCCGGGGTTGCCATGATTCCGATGTGGCGCGTCTGGGTTATGCTTCCGATGCTTTCTGCCGTAGGACGGATGACGCCAAGAACGCGACGGGTTGGGTCTATCTGCGGCAAGTCGTGCTGTTGTATGGTGCGTAATGCCTTGGCCGAGGCCGTATTGCAGGCAAGAATCACCAGATGACAGCCCATGGAAAAGAGGCGCTGTACGGCTTGTAGTGTGAACTCATAGACCACCTCGTACGAGCGCGTGCCATAGGGCGCACGCGCATTGTCGCCGAGATAGAGGTAATCGTACTCCGGCATTTGCTGTTGTATTTGCCGCAGTACGGTAAGTCCCCCATAGCCCGAATCGAATACGCCAATGGGACCTGGGGTCGTTGTTAGGTTCTTATTCAGCATCCGTTGCAAGCCCCAGCTGTCGCAGGATAGCCTGGGTGGCATCCTCTCCCATAATGGGATTGACGAAGGGGCAGTTGTTGTTGTCTGTGTTTATGATGCAGGCATAACCGCTTTCGAAGCCTACCGTGCGGATGGCCTCGTTCAGTTTGTCCATCACACCGGCCATTAACTCATCCTCAGCCTTTTGCAGAAGTTCTTTGGCTTCATTGCGGAATTTGATGCCAGCCTCCATTAAGGCCTGCAGTTCGGCCTGTCGCTTGATGAGGATGTTTTCGGGAAACTCCTTTTGCCCTTGCAGAAATTCGGAGAACTTGCGTTGGAATTCCTCCTCTCCGCGTGTAGCCTCCTGCTCATATTTCACCTTCAGCTCGGCCACATTCTTTTGTGCCTCGGCATACTCGGGCATCTGCTGTAGCACGCTGTCGTAACTGAGGTAGCCAAACCTGACTTGGGCAAAAAGTGAAAAGTGAAAAGTGAACAGTGAAAAGATGATTAACAATAAGCGTCTCATAACTTTTAATTTTTAATTTTTCACTTTTAATTATTAACTATTTTACTCCCAGTTCAGTCTTCAACTGTGCCGTGATGTCGGTGCTTAGGCTTCCGTTTACATAGGGGATAGCACCCGTAGAGGTGTCCACGATGTAGATGTAACCACCTGCCTCACCGATTTTCTTGATGGCGACCAGAATCTTGTTCTGGATAACTTCCATCTTTTCGGTCTGCTGCTTCTGCAAATCCTGCTGGCTGGCCTGATAGAAGTCCTGAATGCTCTGCTCCATCTGTTGCAGGTTCTGTGCCTTACTTTGCAGGATAGCTTGTGCCGTATTGTTGTCTTCAGACAGTTTCTGATACTCTTCAGCCTTGCTTTGATACTCTTTCTGCAGGCTTTCCAATTGCTCCTGATACTGACTGGTCAGTTTCTGGATTTCCTCACTTGCAGTTTGATACTCAGCCATGCCGGGCAATACCTGTGCCATGTCGAAATGAGCAAACTTCTGTGCAAAGATGCTCATAGGGGCGAGCATCAAAATTACTACTAAAATCTTTTTCATAATTATAAAGTTTAATGGTTTAACTGTTTAATCTTTTAATTTTGAATTTGACAATCTAGTTGTAGCCAAGTTTAGTCAGCACCTCATTGCTGATATCAATTTTTGGCGAGGCAAAGATGATGCCGGCATCGCTGGCACGGTCGAGGATGAGGCTGTAACCTTTCTGGTCACAGATGTCCTTGACTGCATTGTATATCTCGTCCTGAATGGGCGTCATGAGACTCTCACGCTTCTTGTAGAGTTCTCCGTCGGGACCGAAATATTTCTTCTTCAGTTCTGCGGCTTCCTTCTCCTTAGCCACAATACTTTCTTCTTGTTTGGCCTTCTGCTCCTCGGAGAGGAACACGGCTTCGTTCTGATAGTTCTTATATAAGGTCTGTGCCTCGGTGGCCAGTACATCCACCTCGGCCTGCCATTTCCTGCTTACCTGATTCAATTGCTCGTTGGCACGCTCGTAGGCTGGAATGTTCTTCAGAATGTATTCCATATCTACAAGAGCAAACTTCTGTGCCTGCGCCGTCATGACACCCAGTGTCATTGCCAGCATAACAAATAGTCTTTTCATAGGTTTCAATTCTTAAATCTTAATTCCTAACTTTTAATTCATTAGAACTCCTGTCCAAGTATGAAGTGGAACTGGCTGCCTCCGTACTGTTTCGAGCCGAAGACCTTATCGAAGCCGTAGGCCCAATCGACACCGAGCAGACCAATCATAGGTATCATGATACGGGCACCGACACCAGCACTTCGCTTCATGTCGAAGGGATTGAACTTCTTGACGCTGTTCCAGGCATTACCACCTTCGGCAAAAGCCAGTACATAGATATTAGCCGTATTGCCCAGCATCAGAGGATAGCGCAACTCGATGGTGAAGCGGTCGTAGGCATAGCCGCTGTAGCCATTTGGCGTAAGCGAACCGTTGTCGTAACCGCGCAGACCGATGGTTTCCGTTGCGTAGGTAGAACTATAGCCTGACATACCGTCGCCACCCACATAGAAGGTCTCAAAGGGACTCTTCTTGAACTTGTTGTAATGTCCCAGAATACCAAACTCCACGCGTGTCATCAACACGAGGCACTTCTGCCCTCTGGTCAGCGCCGTAAAGGTGCGTGCCTTAAACTTCCATTTGTGGTATTCAATCCAACGATACTTTTCTTGTAGTTCGCGTTGGTAGGAGGAAGCATAGTAGTTGGTTGCCAGATTCTCGTAGTTCTTGCCGTCGAACAGGCTGAACGGTGGTGTTGCGGAGAGAGACACCATGAATTCACTACCTCGTCGTGGGAACACGGCGTTGTCCGTAGAAACACGCGAGAGCGATAGGTTCAAGGCAATGGAGTTACAATTACCGTTTGACACCATGAAGTACTCCCAGTCCTTCAGCATATAGCGTGTGTAGCCGAGGTCAGCAGAGAAGGAGAAATAGTCGTCGGGCCAACTCAGTCGCTTACCCCAGCCGATGGAGGCTCCCAATATCTTCACATACTTGTCGGGGTCGTAGAAGTTCTCGTAGTAGTTGTTGTAGGCGGAGTTGGTGCCAGCACCATACAGATAACTGCTGTAGTAGTTGTGGTAGTAGGCGGAATTGTAGTAGTTGTCGCTCACATCCGTCTGTTTCGAGAAGAAGAAACTGAAAGAGAGCGAACTGGGTCGTTTCCCGCCGAACCAAGGATTCATGTAGGATACGCTGTATGCTTGATAGTATCGTCCATTGGTCTGTCCGCTGATGCTGAAGGTCTCACCGTTTCCTTGTGGCATGACTCCTCGGCGGATTCCGTTCTTGTTAAACAGGTTGGCAATGCAGAAGTTGGAGAATTTCAAGCCAATCTTTCCGATGACACCCGTTTGTCCGTAACCCAGCGAGAATTCAATCTGGTCGTTGCTTTTTGAGGTCAGGCCCCAGGACAAATCCACCGTCCCGTTCTCCGCATTGGGTTCCACCTTCGGGTCGATGCTTTCGGCATCAAAGAATCCCATGGATGCAATCTCACGATAGGAGCGTTCCATCGCCTCCTTGTTGAACAGGTCTCCTGGTTTGTTACGCAGTTCGCGGCGCACGACATTCTCATATACACGGTCGTTGCCGAAGATGCGTACATGGCTGAGGTGTGCCTGTATGCCTTCGAAGATACGCATTTCGAGGTCAACGCTGTCGCCCACGACATTGATTTCTACGGGGTCCAACTGATAGAATACATAGCCATTGTTGTAGTAGAGGTTGCCCACGGCATCCTCATCGCTCGACAAGCGGTCGTTCATCAGTTTCTGGTCATAGACATCGCCTTTCTTCATGCCCAGGATTTCGTTCAGGGCATCGGTGGAGTAAAGCGTATTTCCAATCCAGTCGATATTGCGGACATAGTAGCGACTGCCTTCTTCCACCTGAATATGGACATCTACGCTCTTTTCGTCGAAGGGAACCACGCTGTCGCTCACGATATAAGCATCACGGTAGCCCAGTTGGGCATATTTTGCAATGATATTCTCTTTGGCTTCCTTGTATTTCTTATCGACGAACTTTTTGCTGCGGAACCAACTTCCCATGTTGTGCTTCTCGTGGATGGTCTTCAGTACACCTTTGCTGAATAGCGTACCTTTCATCTTCTTTTCCGATATCGATGGGGTTCCTTCGATGTAGATATGGTTCACCTTTACCTTGCCCTTCTTGTCGATGTTCACATCGAGGATGGCATGGTCAGGTTTCGAGGTGTCGTCATGCTGCATGATGACGATTTCGGCGTTCTTATATCCTTTGTCGTCGAAATATTTTTTTGCCAAAATCTTGGCGCGGTCAATGGTGTTGGGGGTCAGCTGGTTCTCCTTCACCAGTCCCAATTTCTTCTCCAGGTCCTCGCGTTCGCTCTTCTTTACGCCATAGTAGTTGATTTGCGAAATGCGTGGGCGTTGGGTCAGTTGGATATGGAGGTAGGCTGAGTCTTGTACGATGCTATCGACCTTGATGGAAACATTGCTGAACAGCCCGTGTCGCCAGTAGCGACGGATGGCCTTGGTAATCTGGTCGCCCGGAATTGTAATCTTTTCGCCCACTTGCAGCCCCGATAGTCCTATCAGCAGATAGTCCTCGTAACTGTTCGCACCGCTGACGGTAACATCGCCCAAGATGTACTCGCGCGGTGTCCGACCATAGTCAACGATGGGCTCTATTTCTTTGTTTAGGCTTTGTGCCAGTATGGGCATGCCGACGCAAAGCCATAGTAAAAGGGTCAGGTATATTCGGTTCACTCGTATCAATGTCTTAATGTCTTAGGATGGGTTTTGTGCTTCTTCCCTTACCTGGTCGCCCGTCTTGCCGAAGCGTCGCTGGCGGTGTTGGAAGTCTATGATGGCCTTGTATAGACATTCCGCGTCGAAGTCTGGCCAATAGGTATCACAGAAATAAAATTCGGAATAGGCACATTGCCACAGTAGATAATTGCTGATGCGCAGTTCGCCCCCTGTGCGGATAAGCAAGTCAGGGTCGGGCATGAAGTTCGTGAGCAGTCTGCTGCTGATGAAGTCTTCCGTGATGTCTTCGGGTTGCAGTATGCCTTTCTTTACATCGTTTGCCATCTTCTGCATGGTGTGAGTGAGTTCCCAGCGCGAGGAATAACTCAAGGCAATGGTCAGGGTCATTCTGTCGTTTGCTGCGGTATGCTCGATACAGTCGTTCAGTCGCTTCTGTACGGCAGGGGGGAGCAAATCCACTCCGCCGATGACACGGAAGCGAATATTGTTCTTCATGAAGGTCTCTTCTTCTAGATAGTCGAGAATCAACTTCATCAGCGCTTCAATCTCCGCCGTTGGACGGTTCCAGTTCTCAGTAGAGAAAGCATATAGGGTCAGGAACTTCACACCGATTCGTGCTGCGTCGGCGGCAATATTCTTCACGACCTCCACGCCTTGTGCGTGTCCTGCCGTGCGCGGTTGTCCTTTGGCCTGTGCCCAGCGTCCGTTGCCGTCCATGATGATGGCGATATGGGCTGGAATGCGCTCTTTATCTATTTGGTCAATCAGGGTCATGCTTTTATGTCGAATGTTAAATGTATTTAATCGTTGTTGTGGCACGTTTTGCATTTGGGTAGCATATCGTAGGTGAGGAAGAACATCAAGAACGAGTAGCAGTCCATATTTTTGAACCCTGTGCTTTTGATGGCATAGGGGCGGATGAGTTGTTTCGATTCCTTGCCGGTATCCAGTGCATCGGTCGTTGTGAAACGGAAAGTCCATTCTGCTCCGATGTTGAGGCGTGGCTTTACCTTGTACTTCACACCGGCACCCACAGGACAACTCAGGGCAGCTTTTGTTCCGCCGCCTCCGCCTGCAACGATGGTCAGACCGACACCTGCCACGGCATACGGTGTAATGCGGCTGTTCCCTTTGTAGGCTTCTCCGATGCCGTAGCCCCAGAAGTTAAACTCAAACTGGGCACCCAGTTCGAAGATGTTGCGCTTGAATTTCACATCGATGGGCTCACCGCCTTCGGGGGTTGCACTTCCGGCATCCGTGGGGATGTAATAGCCTTTCGAGTTTCCGTATAGGTGTCCCACGGCCAGGTCGCCCTTCAGGACCATGCGCGGATTGAATATTTTGCGCACGATATAGGCTCCCATGGCACTGGAATGCTTAAACGGAACTTTGTTTACATCGCCCATATAAAAATCTACTCCTAAGGCACCACCCATTTCCATCTGGTACTCTTCGTCCTCCTGTGCGTTTGCGCCGAGGGTCAGCAGTAAGCCTAAAACGAGGGTGGTCAGCCTGTTCATGTTTCTGTATCCTTAACGGTCTTTTCTTGCAAATCCCAAACGATTGATGCGTCCCCGCCATACCTTGTCGTCCAGCACAACCCAGAGGAATTGCTGGTCATCAACGGTGGCCGTGATGTATTGTGCCGATTTGGCATCGGCTTTCAGTTGGGAATCTACATTCATGTCTTTGTTCACATAGGTTCTCCATGCGATGCCATGGTCTCTGCTGTGGAAGATGGAGTCCATCGCGGCATATCTGCCGTCGTAACTCTTGCCTCCCAGCGCCTGCAGTCCATTGTCGTAGTAAACCACACACAAGTTCTCCAGCATGGGGCAACGGTACTTGTCGGCCTCGTTGGGCGTGTAGTACATCCAGGTCGTCGTTTGTTCCTCGTCGCTGCTCCAGGTTTTTGCCCATACGATAGCCGTTGCGGGGTCTGTTTCGTTGCAGCGCCCGACAAGTATCAATCGCTTGTCGCCGTTGGTCATGGTGTAATACACGCTGTTCAGGTTCCCTGTGGGCAGATACTTGTTGTCATCGTCCAGTTTCTCTTCTGTCCATTCGCCGCCATTGCTGCGATACAGTTTCTCGTTGCACAGGGCATAGAGGTTGTCGTCACTGGCACCAGCCAGTGTCAATCCTGCCATGGTGGGATAACCGGCATCGCTCCAGTCCACAGCATTCGTACTGGTGAGGATGCAACCGTCGGAGGTACTCATGTAGAGCCTGTTTTCGCCCATTTTCTGTATCGTGCTGGGCTCGGCATTGTCCGTTCCTGTGGTTGCCACGGAAACCCACTCGCCACTTGTGGCGGTTGGGTGTTGTATGTAGGTCAGCGTGTTGCCGCTGTTCTTACCTAAGACGACAAGTTGGTCGTTCCAGACAATCGCCTTGCGCTCGCTGATACCATTCAGCGCGGCAGCCTCGCCAATGTTGTTCCAAATGGTACTGTCGCCCTTCTGCTGGTGGACATTCACTTTCAGGGTGTAGGTCTGCGAGGAACTTCCGCCTGCAGCCCAGACGCAGAGTTCCAGCGGCTTCGTGAAGTCCAGCGAATCACTTCGGCTAAAGGTGGTCCAGGAATCCTCTGTTCCGGCAACCCTCCATGCTAACACCCCTTCGAAACCGACATTCAGCAACGCAGCGCTGACACGGGTATGGATGGGCAGGGAGTCGGGATTCTCTATGGTCAGGTTCCTCTGGTCGATACTCATTTCGTAGGACGATCCCGAGAAGGTCACAACATAGGTACTGTCTTCGCCTTGGCTTGATTTCGTATAGACAATACGCTTCAGCACACCCAGCGAAAGGCTGGAGATGTAGCAGTCATCGGAGAGCTCTGTTTCTTCGTCATCATCCTTGCACGAGGTCAATAGGAAGGGGATGGCGAGGAGGGCCAGAAGGGGGTAGATAATATGTTTTTTCATTCCTGTATTCATGTGTAATGTACGCGCGCACATTATTTCAAGGTGCAAAAATAAGGCATTTTTTTGGCATGGCGAAACTTCGCGCCCGTAATCGGGGCGAATTTAAGTTAAATTAGGGATTAGAAGGGGTATTCTCCCACTTTTAAGGGATTTTTTACACACTCACGACGGTCTTTGGGGCGTTGCCCGATGTCGTAGAATGGTAATGTCCCGTCCGTCAATGGACAGGGTGCTGACGGTTTGTCCGTCGATGTGGGGGGCTGGGATGCCGTTGTGCAGGAGTATTGGTGCGGTCTCGATGCGTGCCTCGTCCCACAAGCCTGCCTCAATAAACTGGCCCAATGTCTTTGCCCCTCCTTCTACGACGAGGGACTGCACTTGTAGCGTATGCAGTTTGGTCAGGGCTTCCGAAATGGAACCGAACACATAGGTAGGAGCCTGATTGTCAAAGATGCGACGGTCGGAAGGGAGTGCGTTTTGAGGGTCGATGACAACGCGCTTGGGATGCTTTCCGTACCAGGCCCGTGTGGTCAGGCTTGGATTGTCAAGCATCACGGTTCGGTAGCCCACCAAAATGGCTTCGTTCTCGGCGCGCAGTTGGTGAGCCAAAGCCTGTGTGATGGGGGTGGAGAACCGTACGGGGGCTTCGTGTTCATCTGTCCTAACCTTATCGATGAAACCATCCTTGCTTTGTGCCCATTTCAGGGTGATGTAGGGGCGGTGCAGGGTGTGGAAAGTGATAAACCGTCGGTTCAGTTCCAAGCACTCTTGCTCCAATACACCTTCCCTGACGGTGATGCCGGCATTGCGGAGCATTTCGATGCCCTTTCCGTTCACTTGGGCAAAGGGGTCGCGACAGCCAACCACCACTTCTGGAATCTTCTTGTCGATAATGAGTTGGGCGCAAGGTGGCGTTTTCCCGTAGTGGGCACAGGGCTCCAGACTGACATAGAGGGTGCTGCGCTGCAACAAATCCATCTCTTTCACGCTGGCAATGGCATTCACCTCGGCATGGGCTTCGCCACAACGCTGGTGGTAGCCTTCGCCGATGATGCGCCCGTCGCAGACGACAACGGCTCCCACCATTGGGTTGGGGGCGGCTTCGTTGCTGCCGCATTGCGCCAGTTGCAGGCATCGCCGCATATATAGTTCGTCTGAGGACAGATGATAATTTTCAGTTTTCAATTTTCAGTTTTCAATTATATTCGTACCTTTGTCCTGTACTTCTTGCATTATGAGCCCGTTTCAGCAAACCATCCGCCAACTTTGTACCGTTTATCCCGAGGGAGAAGCGCGTGCTTTGGCGCGTATGGTCTTCGAGGAATGTTTCCGTCTTACGCAAACCGACTTATTGTTGGGCAAAGATAGTGATTTGTCGGCAGATGCCCTCATAAAAAGCCAAAATATTGTCGAACGCCTGCTCCAGCACGAGCCGATTCAGTATATTCTGGGTTATGCCGACTTCTGCGGACATCGTTTCCGCGTGGCTCCCGGTGTGCTCATTCCTCGTCCCGAGACCGAGGAACTGGTGCGTCGTATCGTGGCCGAAACTTGTACATGGCCAACCCCTGTCCGTATTTTGGATGTCGGTACGGGTTCTGGTTGCATCGCCATCTCCTTGGCGCTTGCCCTTGAAAACAGCGAAGTCGTGGGGTGGGATATCAGTCCTGAGGCTTTGGCTCAGGCGCGTCGGAATGCCGAGACTTTTCCTTCTGTACGGGTGAAATTCGAGCGCGAGGATATTCTGCACCCCACCGTCACCGAGCGCCAATGGGACATCATCGTCAGCAATCCGCCCTATGTCTGTCAGCAGGAGCAACAGGGCATGGAGGCGAATGTCTTGCAGTACGAGCCGCATCTGGCTTTGTTCGTCCCCGACGACGACCCGCTGATGTTCTATCGCGAGATTGCGCGTTTTGCACAGGAGCATTTGTCGCAACAAGGGGCGCTTTGGTTCGAGATAAATCATGCTTTGGCAACAGAAACTGCCGAATTAATCGAGAAAAATGGCTTTCCTCGTGTTGATGAATATGAGGATAGTTATGGAAAAAAACGCCTATTGCGATGCCACCGATGAAGACCCCGAAACCCATGGAAGAGAAGGTCGCCTTGCAGCGTGTGGCAGCCTTGTGTAGTGCCCGTGAATGTTGTGTGAGCGAGGTGGAGGAGAAACTCGCCCGGTGGGGACAGTCTTCCGAAGCACAGGCGCGTATCATTGCCTACCTGATTCGCGAGGGTTATATCGACGAAGCCCGCTTCTGTCGTGCCTATGCTCTCGACAAGATGCGTTACAACCATTGGGGGCGTGTGAAGATTGCCCAGTCGTTGCGCCTGTTAGGCGTGAATGGGGCAGACAGCGAGGCAGCACTCCGCGAATTGCCCGAAGATGAATATGCCGAACTGCTGCGAAAGACGGCTGCCACCAAACTTCCTTCCATCAAGGCCTCGTCTGCTTACGAGCGCAACGGCAAACTGATTCGTTTCCTGCTCGGTCGTGGTTTTGAGATGTCCTTGATTCGACAGTGTCTCAACGGAACCGACGATTTTGACGATAATGCGTAATTCGTAAACCATTATCGCCGTTAAGTCGCAAGAAATTCGTACCTTTGTGCCCAAAGGACACAAATATATATTCATTATGAAGACTTTAGAGCAAATATTTGCAGCCAAGCTGCTCAACATCAAGGCGATTAAATTGCAGCCCAACAATCCTTTCACCTGGGCTTCGGGTTGGAAGTCGCCTTTCTATTGTGATAACCGCAAGACCCTTTCCTATCCTGATTTGCGCAGTTTCGTAAAGATGGAAACGGCGCGCATTATTATGGAGCGTTTTCCCGAGGTGGATGCCATTGCCGGCGTTGCCACAGGTGCTATCCCTCAGGGAGCGATGGTGGCCGACGCCCTTTCCTTGCCGTTTGCCTATGTGCGTTCGAAACCCAAGGACCACGGTCTGGAGAACCTCATCGAAGGTGAGTTGAAACCCGGCATGCGCGTGGTGGTTATCGAGGACCTTATCAGCACGGGTGGTAGCAGTCTGAAAGCCGTCGAGGCCATTCGCAACAATGGTTGCGAGGTTATCGGCATGGTGGCAGCCTATACCTATGGCTTTGCCGAAGCAGAAAAGGCATTCAAGGAGGCTAAGGTTACGCTGGTAACACTGACCAATTATGAGGCTGTTGTCGAGGAGGCCGTGCGTATCGGTTACATCGATAAGGCAGACATAAAGGTGTTGAACGAATGGCGGAAGAACCCCTCCAACTGGAAGAAGTAAGCCATGACCAAGTACGAAAGTTCAGTAAAGAAGATATTCGCTCCCGTCGGGAGTGTCTATGCCAAGTTGTCCGACCTGACCAACCTTTCTTCAATACAGGAGCGTCTTTCCGATCCCTCCTTCACCGAGGCAATCCGTCAACAGGTGGGCGACAAGGCCAACGATGACCAGTTGGCCCGTTTGCGCGAAATCGTGAGTAAGATGCAGTTCGACCGCGACAGCGCTATGGTGGACGCTGGCCCTGTGGGCAATGTCTCGTTGCGTATTGTCGAGCGCGAAGATCCCAAGTTGGTGAAGTTCGTTACGGAGAACTCTCCCGTAGCGGCAACCCTGTGGATTCAGTTGTTGCCCGCCAATGATACACAGTGTGCTATGAAGGTTACCCTCGGCGCCGACCTCAATTTCTTCCTCAAGCAGATGCTCAAGGGTAAGTTGCAGGATGGTGTGGAGCGTTTTGCCGACATGCTGGCGATGTTGCCTTATTGAGAGAGGTGAGAGGTTATAGGTTAGAGGTGACTTTTACCTTTTGCCATTTCATTCTACAAAAAGCAAATGCTTTATTCAATATATTAACAACTGCTAAAAGCAATGAATCCTTTTGGATTTGAAGATTTGAAGGTTTACCAGAAAGCACGCCAATTGGTGCGTGATGTATATGCTTTGTTCCCACTTTTTCCAGAAGAGGAGAAACATGCACTTTCGAATCAATTACGCCGTTCGGTCGTCTCTGTTACATCAAATGTGGCAGAAGGTATGGGGCGTTTTTCTTTACGAGAACAGGCGCATTTTATAGAGATAGCATATGGCTCATTAATGGAAGCATATAGTCAGTTACAAGTTTCATTTGATTTAGGTTACATTTCAGAACCAACATTCTATAAACTGAAAAGTGATATTGGAGAGATAGCAATGATCCTTTCAAAACTATATTCTATACGCAAGGAAAGCCTTAAGCAGCAAATCTAAAAGTCACCTATACTAAAAGTCACCTATACTAAAAGTCACCTATCACCTATAACCTATCACCTATAACGAATATGAAAAAACTCTGGGACAAAGGTTACGATATCAACGAAGAGATAGCCCGTTTCACGGTCGGTCGCGACCGCGAGTTGGATCTCTATCTGGCCAAGCACGATGTGCTCGGCTCGATGGCGCATATCACCATGCTTGAGAGCGTGGGGCTGTTGGAAAAGAACGAACTCGATGCCTTGCTTCGCGAACTGCGGAACATCTATGCCGAGGCCGAAGCAGGTCGTTTCGAGATAGAGGAGGGTATCGAGGATGTACATTCACAGGTGGAACTCATGCTTACCCGTCGTCTGGGCGATATGGGCAAGAAGATACATTCGGGTCGTAGCCGCAACGACCAGGTGCTGGTTGATTTGAAACTCTATACCCGCGAGCAGATTCGGCTTGTGGCCGAGGATGTTCGTGTGCTATTCGAGGAGTTGCAGGGCCAGAGCGAGCGCTACAAGGATGTGCTCATGCCGGGCTATACCCACCTGCAGGTGGCCATGCCCTCCAGTTTCGGGCTGTGGTTCGGGGCGTATGCCGAGGGACTGGTTGATGACCTGATGCTCTTGCAGGCTGCCTATCGTATCACCAACCGCAATCCGTTGGGGTCGGCAGCCGGCTATGGCAGCAGTTTCCCCCTCAACCGTCAGATGACGACCGACTTGTTGGGCTTCGATTCGATGGACTATAATGTGGTCTATGCCCAGATGGGTCGTGGCAAGACCGAGCGTAATGTGGCCTTTGCCTTGGCGGGCATTGCCGGAACTTTGTCGAAACTGGCCTTCGATGCCTGTCTGTTCAACAGTCAGAACTTCGCCTTTGTCACCCTCCCGAAGGAGTGCACCACGGGCAGCAGCATCATGCCGCACAAGAAGAATCCCGATGTGTTTGAACTGACGCGTGCCGAGTGTAACAAACTGCAGGCACTTCCCAACCAGATAACACTCATTATGAACAACCTGCCCAGTGGATATTTCCGCGACTTGCAGATTATCAAGGAGGTGTTCCTGCCTGCCTTTGCCGAGTTGCGCGACTGTCTGCAGATGGCAGCCTATATCATCCGAAAGATACAAGTAAACGAGCATATCCTCGACGATTCGCGCTACGACCTGATGTTCAGTGTCGAGGAAGTGAACCGCCTGACCACCGAGGGCATGCCTTTCCGCGATGCTTACCGAAAGGTGGGGATGGATATCGAGGCAGGCCAGTTCCAGCCCTGTAAGGAGGTGCATCACACCCACGAGGGTTCTGTCGGCAATCTCTGTACGGCCCAGATTTCTGCCCTTATGCAGCAGGTATGGGATGGCTTCGGCTTCGAGCGCGCCCTCTCTGCTGAGCGCAACTTGCTGAAGGGATGAGTATGAATCCCACACAAGACTATAACAAACCTTCCCTCAAGGGCATTAGGCGTGAACTTCGGACAAAGGGAACATCTGCTGAGGCAATGTTATGGAAAATGTTGAAAGGGAAACAAATCAGCGGTTTGCTCTTTCGGCGGCAGTATAGTGTCGGAGAACATGTACTCGACTTTTATTGTCCATCTCTTCGTTTGGCCATTGAATTAGATGGAGCCGTACATGATAATGCCATGGCAGCAGGAAGGGATTACCTGCGTGATGAAGAATTGCGTGAGGTGTATCAGATAGAGACTCTTCGTTTTGAGAATCGAATTGTATTTGAGCAGCCTCAAGTGATAGTAAATAGTATTATCGAGTTCTCGGAGTTCTTTCATACGCCCCCGTCGCTCCGCGCCACCCCCTCTACCTTAGAGGGGGAACCTGTAAACTCTCCCCCTAAGACTGGACAAAACTCCTCCCCTAAGGTAGGGGAGGTGCCCGAAAGGGCGGAGGAGTATGAAATCGAAGGGGGAGGGAGTATGAAAAAAAGAACCTATCTCCTTTTCTCGTTTCTCCTTTCTATATTTCTCTTCTTCTCCTCCTGCGACAACGACCTGGTGAGCAACAAATACTGCAACTTGCCCGCCCGGTTCACCTTCAGCCCCGTAACCAGCATCTCGCAGTTGAACACCTCGTGCAAGTCGATGGGCCAATGGTGCACCATCACGACATTTACCAAGGAAATCGACGGTTACACCTGGGTATATGCCTCTTTCGCCAATCCGCAGGGCAGCACCCCCTGGCCTCTGTCCAAACTGGACAACTATAAAGGCTACGACATGGGCCTCTCGGGTTTTATTGTCGGACTGCCCAACATTCCCGAGATGGGCGAGTCCGAGCCCGTGGTCACCTGCTACGACCTGGCCTGCCGCAACTGTTACGACAACTTCAGCACGACCAAGCGCATGACCCTGATGGAGTCGGGCTATGCCCAATGTCCCTCTTGTAATCGCACCTACAACCTGAACAACACGGGGCAGGTGAGCAGTGGCGATGCGGGTAAGCCGCTTTTCCGTTACCGCGTCTATTTCAACGGCAACACGCTTTCTATCAACAACTGACTTTAGAGGGCTTCCAACCTGCCCAGGTTTGACCCTCAACCTGCCCAGGTTTAACCTCCAACCTGCCGGGGTTTGACCTCCAACCTGCGCAGCTTTGACCTCCAACCTGCGCAGGTCTAGTTCCCGTCCCGCTCGGGAAGAAATATTTTTCTGCCGTCAAGGGCTAATTTTCAATTTTATTCCGTATCTTTGCAACCAATTAGGCTGCCCAGATGGTGGAATTGGTAGACACGAGGGACTTAAAATCCCTTGGCCTAACAGCCGTACGGGTTCGAGTCCCGTTCCGGGCACAAAGTAATCCTCCCGCTCTGTTTAGAGTGGGAGGATGCTTGTTTTTTTGTCATACGCTCCGAAGGGAGGGAGTATAATATAAAAAAGAACCCCCATTGCAATCGCAGTGGGGGTTCTTATCAGGATTCCTATTCTTCCCCTTTAAGGGGAGGGTAGGAGGGGTGTTTACTTAATCACAACCTTCTTGCCGTTGATGATGTAGATGCCCTTGACAGCCTTGCTAACACGCTGGCCAGCGAGGTTGTAGATAGCAGCATTAGCAGCAACGGGAGCGGTTTCGATGCTCTGGATAGCCGTTGTAGGATCGTCGGTTGGCTGAGCAGTACCCAGATAATCCAGTGTCCAAGTATCGAACATGGTCCAGTCTTCGGCAATAGCCTCAGTCTTCTCGATACCGATTTCTACATTGTCACCATCGTTCTCCACCTGGAAGAGCAAGTAGTTCTGGTAGATATCGTTATCGAATGCAGCAGCACCCTTCTCCATGTTGTTGGGCACGCGGAAGTTCTCCTCGTCGGGCTGACCCTTGTTGACGGTCAGCAGAGAGGTACCATCTTCAGTACCTGCATTGTATGCAGAGAAGGCAGGCATGTTCTCAGGATCCTGAATGAGCAGGAACGGAGTAGAAGTAGCACCTGCGAACAGGGTTACCTTCTTCATGTCGTCCAGACTGGTAACAGCATCGATTTCGTTCTGTACACGGCCAGGATTACCGAAGCGGTAGTATCCCTTAACACCCAGTACATACCAACCAGCGGGCAGACCGTAGATGGTCTGTGACAGACGGAAGGTCTTGTTGTAGAACTCAGCAGCACCATTGCCGAAGGCAGGTGAGTCTGCTGTGGTCCACTTGTCAGCATTGACATTGTCGTAGTCGGGGTTCATGATGACGAAGGAAGCATCCTGTGGATTGTCCTCATCAGCAGCATCAACGATGTCAACCATTACATAGTTCGTGAAGCCAGCCTTCAGCTCTTCTATGTACTGGTCGATAGCAGCAAGGTCAGCAATCTCGAAGTTGTCGCGTGCTGAAGTTACTTCGTCAATCTTATCCTGAAGGTCGGTATCACTACTGCTAACCAATGTCATCAGCTCGTCAGTCAGTTCTTCGATGAAGGCGTTCATTTCCTGAACCTTAACGGCAGCAGCCTCGCCATTGGCGATAGCGGCCTGCAGTTGTGCAACGGCAGCCATGCAGTCTTCGCTGGTACCACCACTGAGAGCGTCGCTACCTGCCTGATATGCAGCCTGCAACTCATCATAAGCGCTCTCTACATAAGTAGCGTCACTATTGTCGCGTATGTTAGCAGCCTCTTCCATCAGATTCTGGATGATTCCATAGTATGCAGCAGCACCATTGCCCTGATATACCAACTGGAAGTCGTCGAACAAAGTCCAATAGTTTGCACCCTGTGAGCGTGCACCAATGGTTACATCCGTTACAGTTGTCAGCACGAAGTTGAACTCCTGCTTGTAACCACCGGCTGCGAAGTGTGCACTGGCGCCGCACATACCGTTAGGATAGTACTTGCCGTTTGCGGGAGCAGCCTCGTTCTTGTCTTGTTCCTGACCGGTTCCGCCACCGTATGCCATAGTGCCGTTAGCGGATCCTCCGTTGTAGAGCATTGCATCTGTGCAGTCGCGGAAGATGTTGGTGAACTTCTGAGTCTGTACCTGCTCTACGCCGTCCTTGTCGTAGATGGCAAAGAGTTCAGGAGCATTGGCAGCTGCAGTAACATCGGCTTGGTTGTCCTCGTTACGCCAGAAGCCCTTGCAGCTCAGCGTGTAAAGACCAGCAGGCATCTGAGAGATAGTCTGGCTGTACTTGAACGCACCGCGCCAGATTTCTACGCAACCGTCGTCAGCGGTAAATTCTTCTGTAACCGTCTCATTGCCTTCCAATACGAAGCCTGCAGGATACTTCACATTCTGGCCACCCCAACGATGGTTACCAGCGCTGATGTTGCCAGTACCGTCGTAGTTGGTCTTGGTCCAGCCGTTCCAAGTCTGAGCAGCAGAGAAGCCTGCGTTCTCAATCAGGATGGTGATGTCGTCGCCCTCCTTGCAGTTGGTGCTGATGTACTCGCCAATCAGAGTGGTAACCTGTGCGGATACGCCTGCGATGTCCTCTGAAGAGTAGGTACCTTCGTTGTAGGCACGGTTCAGTGAGGTCTTGTAGTCAGCCAATGTGTTTGCTAATGTAGCCCAACCGAACTCGCTTACATCGGCAATCTTGGCGGTCAAAGTACCATCGATATATGCCTTGAAGCTTGTGTACTCATTGACAGATGAAGTCAATGCGGTAGCAGCAGCGTCCAAAGCCTCCTTGGCAGCGGTGTAGTCGTCGCTGGTGCTTTCGTCATCAGCCGATACAGCCTTGGCGTCAGCCAGTGCTTCGCTGAAGGCCGTCTTGGTCTCGCTGTAAGCGTAAACCTCGGTCAGGTCGGGATAAGTGGACTCGTAGGTGGAGATAGCACCATCGAGAATAACCTTCTGAGGATCGTCGGTTACGGGACCGTAGTAAGTCAGCGTGAAGTTGTCGGCTGCAATCCAGTTGGCCGTAGCGTTGTTGGTACGCAGACCGATTTCTACATCACCACCCGTGTTGACGAAGGTCAGTTCGAAGTGCTCGGGCACACCGTTGCCAGTAGACAAATTGGTGAATACATCCAAAGTACCACCGATAGCGAACAACTCAACACCTGTTACGGGGTCGGAAGCACCATCTTGCTGAACAGCGATACAGTCGCAGGTGAACTTGTACTTACCCTGAGGCATGTTCACGATGGTCTGGCTCAATTTGCCGTCACCAATCGTGCGGTAAGTAACATTGGGGTTGAAAGCTTGATTAGCCCATGCCTCGATGAACTTCCATACCTTGATGTCACCATTGATATAACCATTACCACCCTGCTGGTAACCTACATTGTTAGCGTTTTGACCGCTAACGAATGTGCAGGTCCAACCACTGATGTTGCCAGCGTCAAATGCAGGGTTCTCCAGCATGAAAGTAGCGTCCTGAGGATTGGTTTCAGAAGCCTCGCTGAATGCCTTTGCCTGCTTAGCCTCGGAAACTACGGCTGCCAGTTCATCGTAAGCCTCGACAATCTGGTCAATATCACCACTGTCGTAAGCATCGTGGTAATCCTCGTAATTAGCACCGTAGGCTTCCAGACCCTCGGCGATAATTTCCTCAATCAGTGCAATAATCTTGCCCTGATATACATAGGCGAGATAAGAGAGCTCGTCCACGAAGTCCCATTCAGCATAGATGTCGTCGCGAGTGGGGTCGAGCATCAGAATGTTGACATTCTTCGGCGTTACACCATCGTCTTCGTACATCACCTCTGTAGCGCTGCCCTGGAAAGAGTCCTCATTGGTGGGGTCCCATCCCAGTACATACTGAGCCTGCAGATACTTGAGATGCTGGGCTTCTTTTGCTTCAATCTCTTCTGGGCTGTCCTCGGGCATATCTTCCCAGTCAGCATAGAGGGCTGAACCATAGTAGGGGTCATCCTCGAAGGTAGAGATCTGCCAGTTGCCATTCTGCAATTGGGTGAGCGTGTAGTACAGACCCCAACCATTTTGGTTGTTGTAGTCTGTGTACAGGTCTTTCTCACTCTGACGACCCAGTTTCTGGGTAGCTGCGGCCTGGTCGCTAACGAGGTTGTAGCCTCCGTTAGCCTGTAAGTAGAAAGCATAGAGGAAGGCCTTGCTCAAGTCTGGCGTCATTGCGGCATGACTGCCCCATGTACCGCCAGCGGTCAAGAAGACATCCTTGCCCACCAAGTGCAGGATAGCGGAGTAACCGTCTTCTCCAAAGTCCTGCGTAGTGGTGTACGAGGGGTCATTCCAACCTTCTACACTTGCGTTTGCGGAAATGGTCAATAAGACCATACCGAGAAATGAGAGTAATTTGTTTCTCATAATGTGTAAGGTTTAAGTTAATAAATAGGGTTAATTAATAGTTTTTGCATACTTTGCTGTGGCAAATATACTAAAAGGATTGTGTACGCGCACGCGGGGAATCCCCTTTTTTGTCGTTTTTAACATTATTTTAACAATTAAGGGAAGGATGTCGCTAAAAAAGTCAAGAAGTTAGGGAGGTCCTTCGCAATACTATTCCATAGTACATCGGAATAGTAGTCCATCGCTCCTCGGACTACTATTGCGCGTGCACTCGCATTACTAATCTTCACTTCTCCCCAAAGTACTGCAACAGGAATGCCGCGTGGTCGATGGCAGGGTCGGTGGCATATTGAAGCATGGCATGGATGCGTTGCTCGTATTGCGCACGACGGTCGGAATAGATTTCGGGGGGGAGGGGAATTTCCTCCTTCTCGATGCGACGGGAGAGGAAGGTGATGTAGTCGGTATGGCGATGGGGGATGTAGTAGAGCACACCGGCATGGGCAAGTTGTTTCAGGGCAAAATAGACTTGATGCGGGTCGAGGGCGGTTTCTCTGGCCAGCAAATGTTCGTCGATGTAGATGTATTCGGAGAAGATGCCGCTGTATTTGCGGAGCAGGGCATGGAGGATGCACTCTTCCTGTTCGGTGTGTTCGCGGAACTGGTAGAGTTCGTCGCGGCTGAGGGCGAACATGAGGCGCGAATTGACTTCTTCGTTCTCGGTATAGCGGATGACGCCTGTACGGGAAAGCAGCACGAGAGCGTTTCGTGCAGGTACGGGGAAATGGTGGAAGGTGTAGCAGAAGTCCTGAAGGTCGAACTCGCGGGTGACTCCCTGCCCGTCGCCCATGGCCATGTGGAGGTAGTAGCAGGTGTCCTCATAGACCTTGCGGATGTATTCGGGTTCGGGGTAGGATTCGCGGATGCGGTTGAGGAGTTTCTGGGCATCGCGCTCTTCGTACAGCAGTACGGCGTAGGCTCTAAGACCGTCGCGCCCTGCACGCCCCGCCTCTTGGAAATAGGCTTCGGGAGAATCGGGGGTCTCGAAGTGGAGCACGGTACGCACATCGGGTTTGTCGATGCCCATGCCAAAGGCGTTGGTGGCAACCATGACACGGTAGTCGCCCCGTTGCCATTGCTGCTGTTGGGTGTCCTTGACATCCTGCGAAAGTCCAGCGTGGTAGTTGGTGGCAGTAATGCCGTTGTCCATGAGATATTTGGCCAGTTCGACGGTCTGCTGCCGACTGCGGGTATATACGATGGCGGAGCCGGGTACGCGGTTCAAGATGTGCAACATCTCGGCGTATTTGTTGTCGGTATGGCGCACGGTATATACCAGGTTGGGACGATGGAAACTCATGCGGCACACGCGGTGGCCAGGACGGAAACGGAGTTGCAGGCAGATGTCCTCGACGACCTCGGGGGTGGCAGAGGCGGTAAGCGCCAGTATGGGGGCATCGGGCACAAGTTGTCGGATGACAGCCACTTGTAGATAACTGGGACGGAAGTCGTGTCCCCACTGGGAGATACAATGTGCCTCGTCGATGGTGACGAAACTGATGGGCATGTGGCGCAGTTTGGTCTGGAACAGTTCGGTGCCGATGCGCTCGGGCGAAATGTAGAGGAACTTGTAGTCGCCCAGCACGCAGTTGTCGAATGTCATGACAATCTCGGCGTGGCTCATGCCCGAATAAACGGCTGCGGCCTTGATGCCCCGTCGGCGAAGTGCCTGTACCTGGTCCTTCATGAGGGCAATGAGGGGGGTGATGACGATGCAAATGCCGTGCATGGCCAAGGCGGGCACCTGAAAGGTGATGCTCTTTCCTCCACCCGTAGGCATCAGGCCAAGGGTGTCGTGACCCGAGCCGATGCTCTTGATGATGTCGTGCTGAATGCCACGGAACTTGTCGTAGCCCCAGTACTGGCGAAGAATGGATTGGTAGGTCATGGGAGGGGCCGAATGTCCTCTATCTGCAACTGCACTTCACCACGCTTGTGGGTGTTCTCCTCGATGGCGTAGGCGATGTCGAACGACTGCTTGGTCTTAATGTAGCGTGCCTGGGAACTCTGTCCGAAGGCAATGCCATTCATGACATTACTGCTTTTGTTATCGACCAGTTCGAGTTTGATGTGCTCCTGACGACGGCCAACAACTTTGCTGGTGCCGTAGTCATAGACCTGATGGGTGCAGAATACGGGACGGGGATTGGAGGGGCCGAAGGGATTGAACCGCTTGAGGTCGGTGAAGAAGCGGTGGGTGATGTCGCGGAAACTGATGGTGGCCTCGATGTCAATCTGCTGATGATACTGCGTGGTATCGAGGTTTTCCTCGACATACTGGATGAAACGACGACGGAACTCGTCGATGTTCTCCACGCGGAGGGTGAGGCCAGCGGCATAGGTGTGTCCGCCGAAGTTTTCGAGTAAGTCACGACAACTCTCGACAGCCTTGTAGATATCGAAGCCATCGACGGAGCGTGCGGAGCCTGTGGCCATATCGTCGCTTCGGGTAAGCACAACGGACGGACGGAGGTAAATCTCGCTCAGGCGTGATGCCACAATACCGATGAGTCCCTTGTGCCACTCCTCGTTGTAGATGACGATGGCCTTGTGCTCGTGCTCGTTGTTCAGGCTTTCCACAATCTGGTTGGCTTCCTCGGTCATGCTCTTGTCGAGGTCCTTGCGCTGGTCGTTGTAGTGATTGACGAGATCGGCTTGCATGTGTGCCTGCTGTTCGTCGGTTTCCACGAGTAGCGCAACGGCTTCCTTGCCGTTCTGCATACGGCCCGAAGCATTGATGCGCGGACCTATCTTGAAAACCAGGTCGCTCATGGATATCTCCCGACCCGAAAGTCCGCAGACATCGATAATCGCGCGCAGCCCGACACTGGGGCTGGCGTTAATCTGCCGCAATCCGTGGTACGCCAGAATGCGGTTCTCGCCCATGATGGGAACGAGGTCGGAGGCAATGCTGACGACACAGAGGTCGAGCAGGGGTGTAAGTTTGGAGAACTCGATGCCGTTGCTCTGGGCAAAGGCCTGCATGAACTTGAATCCCACGCCACAGCCCGAAAGGTCGGTATAGGGATAGGTGGCGTCGCGACGCTTGGCGTTGAGAATGGCTACGGCAGGCGGTAACTCATCGTCTGGCACATGGTGGTCGCAGATGATGAAATCGATGCCCAACTGCTTGGCATAGGCTATGGCCTCGACGGCCTTGATGCCACAGTCGAGTACGATGACCAACCGAACACCCGTATTGTGGGCATATTCGATACCCTGTCGGGACACGCCATAGCCCTCGTCGTAGCGGTCGGGGATGTAGTAGTCGATGTTGGAATAATATTGCTGGATGAACTTATACACAAGCGCCACGGCGGTACAGCCATCGACATCGTAGTCGCCATACACCAGAATGCGCTCCTTCCGTGCCAATGCCTGGTTGAGGCGATCGACGGCTTTCGCCATGTCGCGGAACAGGAAGGGGTCGAGCAGCTCGTTCAACTGGGGGTGGAAGAACCGGCGTGCCTCCATGACATCGGTGATGCCCCGATTAACAAGCAGCCGCCCCAATAAGGGGTGGATGCCCAGTGCATCGGCCAGTTGCGTGGCAATGGCCGCCTGTTCGGGAGTAGGAGTGATGAAGTTCCACGCGTAGTTCATGCCACAAAGATAAGGAAAAAAATGCAAAAGACCGCCACCTGAGGTTGAATTAACCTTTTTTCGTGGCGATGCCCTTTTAGATTCCCAGTTTCTTGCGGATGGCCTTGGGTATGGCGTTGCGATTGACGAGAAAGTCCATTGTGTTGGCAGCAATGAAGGCCTTGGTCATGTACCAGATGCCTTTATAGTCGCCAGACTCGCCCCAAGAGTTCTTTACCATGTAGTATTCCTTGCCGTTCTGGTCCTTGGCTACGCCATAGATGAGCATGCCGTGGTCGTCGGTCAGTTCCCAGTTGTCGAAGCGCTGTTGGCGGAGTTCCTGTGTGGGGACAATTTCGGGAACGGTGCAACCCAGTGAGTCGATGAGGTTGCGCTTCTTCTCGGAGGTCATCTTTAGCCAGCGTGCCATGTCGCTCCCTGCGAGGCTTTCGGTCTTCTTGGTGTCGATGGCATAAGCCAGTCCCTTGCGGGTGAAGCCGTCCTCGCTGACATCACCACCCCAGGCTACCGTGTAGCCCTGCTGGATGGCATTGTCGATGACTTGCATCATCTCGTCCATAGGCAGGTTGTAGGAGAGTGGGAAACGCCAGTTGTCTTGTACCTCGACGGCAAAGGCCGTGTAGAAAGGATGGTGGGTATAACTGGTGATGCTGACATAGTCGTTGAGATCGATGCCGAGACTTGCGGCAAACGATTTCGGGGTGTATTCCTTACCTTCGTAGGTGAACTTCTCGGGACACAGACCCAAATAGGCATCGAGAATGCCCTGCAAACCGACTTTCCACTGGTTGCTGATTTTCTTTGCCGAACTTTTGGCGATGGCGCCCACATAAGGTTCGAGCAGGGAGAAGAACTCGTTGAAGTTGTTCAGCGAGTCACCATAAAGCGAACCGGGAAAAGGCATGGCCTCTTCGGGACAGATGCCGTGGGTCTTCAGTGTAGCCAATACATCTTCGGACGAACCACCTTGTGAAAACTGGCAGTCGCCATGATAGCGAACAACCTGTATGGCGCGCTCCATGTAGGTTTTGTTGGCAACGAAAGATTCGCAGAGGTCCATCTCCTTGCCTGTGGCCTTCAGTATCTCGGCCTCGAAGAAAGACAGGGTGGAGTAGTCCCAGCAAGTGCCACTACGGTTCTGGTCCTTGACGCTGGTGATGGGAATCTCCTTGACGGTGGTGAACACGGGTTTGTTGCTCTTTACAGAGTCGGTAGCCTCTTCGGCTTGTGCTCCTATGGCTAATAAGGCCAGTAGGGCGAGCGTGAAAAGTTTTTTCATTATTGTTGTTTTTTTGTTAAAGTCTTTAGGGTTGAATGAAGGCTTCGACATCATCGATGTGATAGGGGATAATCTCCTTACCGAGGATGCGACAACCATCGGGGGTGATGAGGATATCGTTCTCGATGCGGATGCCACCGAAATCGCGATAGGGCTCGAGGCGGTCGAAGTTAATAAACTCCTTATGGATGCCTTCGGCACGCCACTCGTCGATGAGGTCGGGAATGAAGTATATACCCGGTTCGTCAGTCATGACAAAACCAGCCTGCAAGCGACGGCCACAGCGCAGGTATTTGGTGCCAAATTGGTCGAGACGCGGGCGTACTTCATCGTCGAAGCCGACATAGGTTTGTCCCAGTCCCTCCATGTCGTGTACATCCATACCCATCATGTGACCCAGTCCGCAGGGTAGGAACATGGCATGGGCACCTGCTTGGACAGCATCCTCGGTATTGCCTTTCATCAGACCGAGGTCCTTGAGACGGTCGGTTATCATGGCGCATACGCTCATGTGGACATCCCACCACTTGACACCGGGCTTGGCCATACACATGGCGTGGTCATGGCACTTCTCGACGATGTCGTATATTTCGCGTTGGCGAGCTTCGATGCGTCCGCTGACGGGAGTGGTTTGGTTATTGTCGGTACAATAGTTTTCGTTGGTGTCTGCCCCTGCATCGCTCAACATGATGCGGCCTGCGTCCAATGGTCTAGGGGAGGG
>JAGCYD010000049.1 GCA_017960985.1 Bacteroidaceae bacterium | reverse complement strand
GCTGATCATATCATAGACGGAAACAAGCACGATAACTGCTGGGAAATGGGCGATACAGGTCCATGCGGTCCCTGCTCCGAGATTCACCTGGACAGCCGTACTCCCGAGGAGAAGGCAAAAGTTCCCGGTCGCGAGTTGGTAAACAAGGACGACCCACAGGTCATCGAAATCTGGAACATCGTATTCATGCAGTACGAGCGTAAGGCCGACGGACATCTGGAGCCACTCTCCATGAATGTCATCGACACGGGTATGGGCTTAGAGCGACTCGTGCGTGCCATCCAAGGCAAGCACTCGAACTACGACACCGATGTGTTCCAACCCATCATCAAAGCCATAGGAAACCTTACGGGATTGAACTACGGAGAAAAGGAGGATACCGATGTGGCCATGCGCGTAGTGGCCGACCACCTGCGTACCATCGCTTTCTCCATCGCTGACGGACAACTCCCTGGCAATGCAAAGGCTGGCTATGTCATCCGCCGCATCCTGCGTCGTGCCGTGCGCTATGCCTATACCTTCCTCGGACAAAAGGAGGCATTCGTCTATCGACTGCTGCCCGTGCTCATTCAGGAAATGGGAGAGACTTATCCCGAGCTGTCGGCACAGCGCGAACTCATCTCGAAAGTTATCAAGGAGGAAGAGGACAGTTTCCTGCGTACACTCGAAACAGGTATTCGCCTGCTCGATGGTGTGATGGAAGAGACAAAGAAGGCCGGCAAGACCGTCATCGATGGCGAAAAGGCTTTCACGCTATTCGATACATACGGATTCCCGCTTGACCTAACGGAACTTATCTGTCGCGAGAACGGCCTGACGGTCGATGAAGAGCGTTTCAATGTCGAGATGCAGAAGCAGAAGGATCGCGCCCGCAACGCTGCCCAGGTGGAGAATGGTGACTGGGTGGAACTGGCACAGGGCGAAACCACATTTGTGGGTTGGGACTATACCGAATACGAATGCCGCATTCTGCGCTACCGACAGGTGACCCAGAAGAAGCAGACCTATTACCAACTGGTGTTGGACAATACCCCGTTCTATGCCGAGAAGGGTGGTCAGGTAGGCGACCGTGGCGTGTTGGTAAGCGAGACGGAGAGTATTGAAGTCATCGACACCAAGAGCGAGAACAATCTGCCCGTTCACATCACCAAGACATTGCCGAAGAATCCCGAAGCTCCGTTTATGGCCTGTGTAGATACCGATTTGCGTCACGCCAGCGAAGCCAACCATACCGCCACGCATCTGCTCGACCAGGCTTTGCGACAGGTTCTGGGTACGCATGTAGAGCAGAAGGGATCTCTCGTTACTCCCGAATACCTGCGTTTCGACTTCTCTCACTTCCAGAAGGTGACCGACGAGGAAATCCGTCAGGTAGAACGCCTCGTGAATGCCAAGATTCGCGAGAACATTCCCTTGCAGGACCATCGCGATATGCCTATCGAGGAAGCCAAGAAACTCGGTGCCATCGCCCTCTTCGGCGAGAAGTACGGCGACCATGTGCGTGTGGTTCAGTTTGGCGACAGCGTAGAGTTCTGCGGTGGCTGTCATGCCAAGAGTACGGGTCAGGTGGGTATGGTGAAGATTCTGTCCGAAAGCAGTGTGGCAGCTGGCGTGCGCCGTATCGAGGCCATCACGGGCGGAAAGGTGGAGGAAATGCTCTATCAACTGACCGATACCATCGGCGACCTGCGTCGTCTCTTCAACAATGCCCCCGACTTGCAGGGTGCCATCCAGAAGTTTATTGGCGAAAATGCCCAATTGAAGGCACAGATTGAAAACTCCATGCGCGAGAAAGCGCAGCAACTGAAACAGAGCCTGAAGGAGAAAGCCTTGGAAGTTAATGGCGTCACGGTCATGAAGGCTGTGGTTCCTGCTTTGGCTCCCGATTTTGTCAAGGATATCGCCTTCCAGTTGCGTGCCGAGGTGGATAACGCACTCGTTGTCATCGGCAGTTTGAGCGACGGCAAGCCCATGCTGACGGCTGCTGCCAGCGACTCACTTGTACAACAAGGTGTGAACATCGGCAAGAACATCCGCGAAGCAGCCCAACTCATTCAGGGCGGCGGTGGCGGTCAGCCTCACTTCGCTACGGCTGGTGGAAAGAACCCCGAGGGGCTTATCTCTGCGGTAGAGAAACTGGTAGAGCTGCTTACAAGATAGGTTCTATAAACTTGCGAGCAAATAGGTATGGGCTACCCTTGAGGTAGTCCATATCTGTTTTTTGCCAGACATACGGATTGCCACGCTCCCAGTCGATGGCACGCATGGAACCCAAGTGTGGGTTGTCGGTATTATAAAGTGCCTCGCGGAAGGGAGAGTCCCATACAATGGTCTGCAAAAACAATTCGTCGGGGCAAAGAGTATGGTGGAACAGCCGATGAATGTCCGACTCGTGGTCGAGGACATAACGACAACATTCCTCGGTGATGCTGAACCATTGAGAGCCTTTCTTTATCTCAATATCTTTACCTCTCAGCCGGTTTACGCCTGTCATCTTCTGGAGGATAAGAAAGATATTCCTAATGGGGGTGGTCAATATGTGTGTCCCAAAAGATGCTCTCTTCTTATAACGATTGAACACATAGAAATAGCGTACCCTCCGGAACGCATCGCGCTGAGCTTCCTCGTCATTCCAATATTCGATGAATTCTTTCCCCTTGTTCTGTTGGAAGAAACGATGGATTTCGTCCTGCGACTTCAAAGGTAGGTCGCTACCCGACAATAGATGGTAATAGGCATGAGGACCATCGGCTGAGGCCGTGCGGAGCAACAATAGTTCGGCTTCCATCAAGGAGGTGTGTGCCCAATAGACAGAAACTGGATTAGGCAAAATCTGTAGTCGTGCCTGTTGAACTGAAAGTTCCTTCAGTTTTTCGGCTGGTATCAATATTTTTTTGTCGAAGTGCAGATAGATATCGTTGTGTTCGTCGTCTAACAATCGCAATAGTGTTTTCAGCACTTCCGTGACCTCGTGGCACAATATCAGATAAGCATGTTTCTCCATATCTTTCAATTTGAAGGACGACTTAGGAATCCATGGAGTACTCCCAAAAGCCAGTTCAACGCCATAGCCGTAAGCAGGGAGGCGACGAGCAATACCGCATACATCACAAGGGGATAGCGCAACCCATAGAGTTCATCGTGGAAGAAGTAATAGGCATAGAAGGTGTGCGTGAGCCACATGAAAGTGGAATAACGACCGAAGAAACGGAACACCGACTGCAAAGGTATGGGGATATCCAGTTGGATGAATAGCAAGATGAACGGAATACAAAACAGGACATTGACAATGCTGGCCCCGATGAAACAACGGACAAACAATAGTATCAACAACCACCATAGAGCGCCACGCAGCGAACGACCATACCATGCTCCCGACAAATGGTTGCCACAGCAAGCACCAGCATAGAAAGCCGGCAATAACAATATGAAATGAATAAACCGTAGCACGGGAAGGTTGTCTGCAAACTGGCTCTTGACTCTGAAATT
>JAGCYD010000048.1 GCA_017960985.1 Bacteroidaceae bacterium | reverse complement strand
TCATTAGTATTAAATTGCAAAATCATTAACGTTGATTTTGCAAATCATCAGTGTTGATTTGACAGGGTATAAGTTTTTCTTGTTTTTCTTGCACATATTAAAATAAATTCCGTAACTTTGTTGCATATACATTTAATTATTATTAACAATTAACCTAAAATTCTATGAAAACAATTTCGAGAATGAGCCGTTGGTTCGGCGCCCTTGCAGCCCTGTTGCTGCTCGCAGTAGTTCCCTTCACACTGACTTCGTGCGGTGATGACGATGATGATGCTCTACTGATGTTCGATGGAGTAAAAATCACTCCCACCTCGACAGAACTTTATGATTATTGGATATCAGAAAATGCGGAGGGAAGCGTCAAGTGTTATTATGCCTATCTCTATGGTACCACTGAAGATGGGATGAAGTGCCGCATCGGTTTTGACTTCCACTCTGGTCTCTTCGGCAAGACCAAGAGCCTGACTGACGATCTGACTTGGTATAATACTGCCTCTGGTGATAATTATGGCAATGGATGGGTTGGCTTTTGGCTGGAGGAGTATGATGAGGAGGATGGCTATTGGTATGACTACGATTCTTACTGGACTGACGAAGACGGCTTCAAGTCGGGTACTATCAGTGTGAATCTAAAGGACGGCAAGTTTATCGTGAACACCCAAGGCGTAACCTACGACGACGAGGCCTTCAACTTCAAATTCTCTGGCAAATACAAGAAAGTAGAGAGTAGCGCTAAAGTAAAAGGCGAAGTTAAGGCAAAAGTTCAGGCAAAGGCTAAGGCCAAGAAATAAGCCTAACCTTACGGGAAACTAAGACAAACTGACAGGCAGACGGACGCAACGGTTCGCCTGCCTTTTTTGCATGGTCAGCATTTTGTTTCTTCATATTTTGCTTATACGCTCGGTTTTCACTACCTTTGACCTCGTATATATATATTAATAAGGTATTATGGATTGGTTACTATCGCTTATTACGGACAATGATTCTATTGCTCATATCGTATTGCTCTATGCCGTAGTTATTTCGGCGGGTCTTGCCTTGGGGCGTATCAAGTTGTTCGGCATCTCGTTGGGTGTTACTTTCGTGTTGTTTGTCGGCATCTTGGCGGGACATCTGCAGTTTACGGGTACGGCAAATGTGCTGACCTATATGCAGGACTTCGGATTAATACTGTTTGTCTATTGTATCGGTTTGCAGGTAGGACCGGGTTTCTTCGAGAGCCTTCGCGACACGGGTATCAAGATGAATATGCTGGCCGTGGGCATCATTGCGCTGAATGTGCTCTGTTGCATCGGGCTGTTCTTCCTAGTGTTCTGGAAGGGAGGTTCCATCACGGGCGAGAATGCCCATAATCTGGCGATGATGGTGGGCGTGCTGTGTGGTGCTGTGACGAATACGCCTGGACTTGGTGCCGCCAACGAGGCTTGCTCCACGATATTCGATGTCGAGGCGCCTCCCATTGCCAGTGGTTATGCCTGTGCCTATCCGCTGGGTGTCGTAGGTATTATTCTGGCTACGATTGCTATCCGCTTCATCTGCCGCGTGAAGATGCAGAAGGAGCAGGAGCAACTTGACCGTGAGCGCGAAGCGAATCCACATGCCAAGCCTCATAAGATGACGCTGGAGGTGATGAACAAGGCGCTCGAAGGGCGTGCGCTGTTGCAGATAGCGAAATTTCTGGGTCGCGACTTCGTGGTTTCGCGTATCTTGCACGAAGGTCATGTCTCTATCCCCAACCGTGATACCATATTCCATACGGGCGACAAGATATATGTGGTTTGTGCCGAGGACGATGCCGAACCCATCACGGCCTTTATCGGTCAGCCTTGTTCCGTGGAGTGGGAGGAGCAGGATGTGCCTCTCGTAAGTCGCGACATCCTTGTCACACAGCCCCAGATGAACGGAAAGACCTTCGGCTCGTTGCACTTCAGTTCGGTCTATGGTGTGAATGTGACACGCATTCGCCGTAGTGGAATGAACCTGTATGCCGACCGGAATCTGCGTATGCAGGTGGGCGACAAGATTGTCGTGGTCGGTCCCGAGGATGCCGTGGAGCGTGTGGCTGCCATGATGGGTAACTCCATCAAGAAACTCGACCATCCCAACCTGCTGACGATATTCGTCGGCATCCTTGTTGGTATCATCTTCGGTTCTTTGCCCATCGCTATTCCGGGCATACCAACACCTGTCAAACTCGGTATGGCAGGTGGTCCGCTGATTATTGCCATCCTGATAGGCCGCTTTGGCTACCGGGCACACCTTGTGGCCTACACCACGACCAGTGCCAACCTGATGCTGCGCGAGATAGGACTGGCCTTGTTCCTTGCCAGTGTGGGTGTCAAGGCGGGTGCTTCGTTTGTGGATACGGTGGTCGAGGGCGACGGACTCACCTATGTATGGTGCGGTTTCCTGATAACCATCATTCCGATTCTCATCGTCGGCACCATAGCACGATTGCGCTATAAGATGAACTACTTTACGCTTATGGGACTGATTGCCGGTTCTAATACCGACCCGCCAGCACTGGCATACGCCACCCAATCTACGGGTAGCGATGCGCCTGCCGTCGGTTACTCAACCGTATATCCCCTGAGCATGTTCCTGCGAATACTGACAGCACAATTAATCATCCTTCTCCTATGTGCCGCTTAGTCCTGTACTTGCTTTTCATTCCTTGCCTTGTTTACGGTCAGGCAGAATATTATCGTAGTGTGGAGGGCTTGAAGAAAGCCGAACTAAAGACCGCACTACATGACCTGATACAGCCCGACCAAGTTCTCAAGTATGGAGGTAAGGGCGAAGGCTATACATGGGCAGGCTTCTATGATGCCGACTGGCTCGAGGGTGGTTATGTGCGCGACCGCTATAGTGACGAACTGCGACTGTTCAATGCCGACAAGTCGGCGGTGGCGAATATGAATATCGAGCATATCTGGGCAAATAGTTGGTGGGGACATATCGTGAACAATGCCTATTGCGACTTGTTCAACCTTTATCCAGCCGACGGCCCTGCAAATGGCAGAAAGAGCAACAATCCCATCGGTATTGTCGATGGGGCTGTGGCCTATGACAATGGTGTGATTAAGGTAGGAAAGTCGAGTAGTTATCGTGCCGACTCCTTGATAACGGCATGGGAGCCTGCCGACGAGTGGAAAGGCGACTTTGCGCGTACCTATTTCTACATGGCTACCTGCTATCAGCATTATACCGACCTGTGGACAACCACGGAAGGGTGGCTGACGGTGGACGGTAGCGAATGGCCCACGATGCGTCCCTGGGTGTACAACCTGATGTTGGCATGGGCGAAAGAAGACCCCGTGGATGAAATCGAGCAGAACCGTAACGAGGTGATACAGACCTTCCAGGGCAACCGTAACCCCTTTGTGGACTATCCGCAACTCTGCGAATACATTTGGGGCGATAGTACCGATTACCGATTCTACATAGACCCGACCTCTACACAGACCGAACTTTTCGTGCCTGCTGCCAATGCCAATATAGACTATGGTCTGCAAGCCTTGAGCAAGGGATACCAGACGACACTTGTCTTGCGTGGCCGTAACATTGCGGGAGGCTTGGATGTGAGTGTCGATAATGCCGATTTCCAGTTGGGTGCCACACATATCGGAGCAGCAGATTTAGAGGTTGGCTATGCCTTGCCCATAAGTATCTCGCCGTCCGCTGCAGGCTCCTACGCGACGCAGTTGAGCATAACGGGTGGGGGATTCTCTCAGGTAAATACCCTGAGCGTGTCTTTTGTAGATGGCATTCCTGCCTATGCGGCAACGGATATTGTATGTAGTGTGAGCAGTCGACGCTTTACGGCCAACTGGATGGCATACGAAGATGGCGCGACCTACACACTGGATGTCTATACAAAGGATGCCGTCGGCACCCATGTTCCCTATGGAAGTTATACGACAACGGGAAATAGTTATCAGGTCTCGGGTGTGAAGGCCAATACGACCTACTATTATACGGTGTCAATCTATGACGGGGGCACACTTGTGGCTTCGTCCAATGAAGTGGCTATACAGATGCCCGAGGTTGACCCTGTGTTCTCTGTGTCTCCGTATTCCATCAGTTTCTCGGCAACTCCGGGCAATGCCAGCAAATCCGTGGCGGTTAGTATTACGGCCTTGTCCATTCCCGAATATGTCATGAATATCTCGCTTGATGCTCCTTTTGAGGTAAGCGCCGACGGCGACGACTGGACTCAGAACCTGACTGTGACGGGCAGTTCTCCTTCGTTTTTTGTGCGTTTGGGAAGTGTGGAGGAAGAAGGCGACTATGAGGGCGAAATGGTTGTAACCACGAAGGGCGTTGACGAGAAGATTGTTACGCTGACGGCCTCTGTTGATGCAAAGAAGGCCTTTTACGAGGACTTTGAACAGGGAAGTAAGGGCGGTTATGCCGAAGGAACTGTAGATTGTAGTGCAACGACCTGGAAAATGACAGATGCCTTGATAGGTGCCGACGATAATGCCCACGGAAGTAAGTGTGTGCGTTTCCGCAATAAAGGCTCCATCGAGATGCAGGCCGACAAGTCGAATGGTTGCGACTCCCTGTGGTTCTATGCAGGTCTTTACGGTAAGGATACGGGTGTGAAGTTGTCGGCTTATTATTCAACTGCCGGTGGTACAAACTGGACTCCTGTAGTGCAGGACCTTGCAGTGAGTACGATGCAGCGTTATGGCTATAAACTGGATGTGAAGGGTGATATCCGACTCAAGTTTGTGAACAACGGAAGTAGCAACAGCAAACGCATCAATCTCGATGATGTGCAGATGAGCGACTATGGCCAGAGTAATGGCATAGAGTCGATTGACGGCGACGAACGACGGGCTACAGGCAATGATGCCCTGTATGACCTGAGTGGCCGTCGTGCTACACAGAAGAGCAGAATCATCATCGATGCTTCGGGTAGAAAAGTTATCTCTTATCCCTAATGAGCCGTTATTTCATTCAGTTGTCTTATGATGGCACGGCCTACCACGGTTGGCAGGTACAGCCTAATGGCGTGAGCGTTCAGGAAACGCTACAGCAGGCGTTGAGTACCATCTTGCGTCAACCGATAGAAATTGTCGGGGCAGGTCGTACGGATGCAGGCGTGCATGCCCAGATGATGGTGGCTCACTTCGATTATCAGGAGAAACTAGACGAAGGACAACTCGTTTATAAGACGAATAAGTTGCTACCTCCGGATATTGCCGTACAGCGTGTTTATCCTGTCTCAGAGGAAATGCATGCGCGGTTTTCTGCCACTTCGCGTACCTATCATTACTATATCCATACGAAGAAATCGCCCTTCCAGCGGCATTATAGTTGGCAGATTACCTACCCGCTCGACTTTGACCGCATGAACGAGGCTGCCGCTCGTCTTCTCGACTACAAGGACTTCACCAGTTTCTCGAAAACACAGACCGACACCAAGACCAACATTTGCCACATCACCGAGGCAAGATGGATAACCTCCCCCATCCCTTCCAAAGAAGGGGAGGAGGGGTCTTTCTGTTTTACCATTACGGCCAACCGCTTTCTTCGGAATATGGTGCGGGCGATCGTGGGAACCCTGATTGAAGTGGGGCGAGGACGAATGACGGTGGAGGAGTTCTGTCGGGTGATAGAAGGCAAGGACCGTTGCTCGGCAGGCGAGAGCGTTCCAGGGCATGGCCTGTTCTTGGTGGATATCAGTTATGACCTCAAGGATTCTAAAGACTTTAAGGAGCAATAAATTGTCAAATTGTAAATCGTCAAATCGTACAATCATCAATGGCCTGGCTTCTCCTTGCATTTCTTAGCGCGACCCTGTTGGGTTTCTACGATGTTTTTAAGAAACATGCACTTCGGGATAATGCCGTCATACCCGTACTTTTCCTCAATACTCTGTTTTGTAGTTTGATATTTCTGCCTGTGGCACTTTCCCCCGAGGCTCCCTTCGGAGGATGGGTCGTGCAGAGGTTTGTTGTGCTGAAAAGTATTATTGTGCTTGCTTCGTGGATTTGTGGCTACTTCGGCATGAAGTATCTGCCCTTGACCCTAGTCGGTCCTATCAATGCCACGCGTCCCGTCATGGTGCTGATAGGTGCGTTGCTCGTCTTCGGAGAACGGCTCAACTTGTATCAATGGATAGGCGTTTTGCTTGCCATCGTCAGTTTCTATCTGTTGAGCCGAAGCGGAAAGAAGGAGGGAATAGACTTTCGTCACAATCGTTGGATATTCCTGACTGTACTTGCCGCTGTCTTTGGAGCGATAAGCGGGTTATACGACAAGTATCTGATGGCAAGTCCGGAACATGGAGGCGTAGGGCTCAATCGCGTGACGGTACAATGCTATTTCAACTTCTACCAATGTGTCATCATGGGCATCGTACTGCTGGTATTGTGGTATCCCAAGCGAAGCCAAACGACTCCATTCCGTTGGGACTGGTGTATCCCTTTAATAAGTATATTTCTAAGCCTTGCCGATTTTGCCTATTTCCATTCCCTCAGTCTCGATGGGGCATTGATTAGTGTGGTAAGTATGGTACGACGGGGCAGTGTGATAGTTAGTTTCCTGATGGGGGCCTTCTTCTTCCGGGAGAAGAACTTGCGTAGTAAGGCCATCGACCTACTGCTCGTACTTATCGGTATGGTGTTTCTGTTCCTTGGTTCACAATAGGGAAATGTCAAATGTAGAATGTCAAATGTCAACTATGAAACGGTTAGTCTTCCTTATATTTATTCTTCACGCTTCGTTCTTCACGCTTCATGCCCAGACGATAAGTGATGTTTTTACCACAATGCCCGACAGTATCATGCCCCTACTGACGGCTAACAACCGGCGCGATATGGCTGATTTCTTACGGAATAATATGCAGGCCAAGGTTCGCAATCGCTTGAACGATTATGTGGAACTGACGATGATGACGAAGGACTATCTGCGACTGGAACTTTCTGCAGTAAGTACGATGGAGATGAAACTTCTGCAAACAAAGGACACGGTGGCCGTAGTTTGTCTGCTACGCACGGTTGCGGCTCCTTGTAAGGATAGTCAGGTGGAGTTTTATGATACGAAGTGGCAACGATTGCAGAACATTCGTTTTCCCCGTCCGACGGTTCAAGACTTTTTCTGTGAGATTCCCGATTCCGTAGCGCGTGATGTCGCTTTTGCCGTTCGTGTGTTGGAAGACCTTTGTATGATTGAGATCGTACCGAATCCCGAAGATGCTGTGTTTGAACTTCGTCTTTGTCCAGATGAGTTGGAGCAGGAACTGAAGGACATTGCCCGTCCCTTGCTGCGCAATCTTCGCTATCGGTGGAATGGACGCGACTTTGTAGCCGAATAATTTGTTTCTTTCCTCGAAAAGCATTAATATTGTGATGTAAAACACCTTTAACCATTAACCCTTTATATATTATGTACGACAAGGAACACGGGCTATATGTTGCCCATTGCGAGAATGGACCGCTGAGTATCATCGGTAAGATGGCTAACCGCCACGGATTGGTGGCTGGTGCTACAGGAACGGGAAAGACCGTTACGCTGCAGGTCATTGCCGAGAGTTTTTGTCAGGCAGGCGTACCCTGTTTCATGGCCGACATGAAGGGTGACCTCTCTGGTATCAGCCAGGAGGGTAAGATGTCTGGCTTCATCGAGAAGCGTTTGCCTGAGTTTGGTTTGGAGAATCCTGAGTTTCAGGCTTGTCCTGTACGCTTCTACGATGTATATGGCGAACAGGGGCATCCCATGCGCGCCACCATCTCGCAGATGGGACCGCAATTGCTGTCGCGCCTGCTCGGACTGAACGAGACGCAGGACGGTGTGCTGAACATTACTTTCCGCATTGCTGATGAGCGCGGACTGCTGTTGATAGACTTGAAGGACTTGCGGGCTATGCTTGATTATGTATCGAAGCATGCCAAGGAATATACAACGAAGTATGGTAATATCTCTCCCACCACGGTAGGCGCCATTCAGCGTGCCCTGCTCCAGTTGGAGAATCAAGGAGCCGACAAGTTTTTTGGTGAGCCTTCCTTCGATATCTACGATTTACTACAAACCGAAGGCGGAAAGGGTGTGATGAGTGTGTTGGCTGCCGACAAACTGATGATGCAACCCAAGTTGTATTCTACTTTCCTGCTTTGGCTGCTGAGTGACTTGTATTCTCAACTGCCCGAAGTCGGCGATATGGAACTGCCCAAACTCATTTTCTTCTTCGATGAGGCGCACATGTTGTTCGAAGATACCTCGAAGGCCCTCGTTGATAAGATAGAGCAGGTTATCCGCCTGATTCGTTCCAAGGGTGTGGGTATCTATTTTGTAACGCAGAGTCCCACCGATATCCCCGAGAATATCCTCGGTCAGTTGGGCAACCGCGTACAGCATGCCTTGCGTGCCTATACGCCGAAGGACCAGCGAGCCGTAAAGACGGCAGCCGATACCTTCCGTGCCAATCCTGCCTTTAAGACCGACGAGGCCATCATGAATTTGGAGACGGGCGAGGCTTTGGTTTCATTCCTTGATGAGAAGGGCGCACCCGCAGTGGTGGAGCGTGCCAAGATACTCTTCCCCTTGTCGCAGATTGGTGCAATAACCGAAGGACAACGCATCGATATTATCAAGCAGTCGCGCGTTTATGGTAAGTATGATACAACCGTGGATCGTGAGAGCGCTTTTGAAGTGTTGCTGGCTCAGTCTGAGGCTCAGGAAACAGAACAAGCCGAAGTCGAGGATAAAGTGCCGACCAAGTCGGAGAAGGATGAGAAATCTACGGGCAAGAAGAAAAATGGCATATTCTCAAAGGTAATCAAGGCCATCATAACCGCCCTTACGGGAACATTGGCAACGATAGCCGGCACGATGGTGTCCGATGCCATTACGGGTAAGAAGACCAAGTCGCGTACTTCGACAACGGGCCGCATGGCCAAGAATGCCACTTCGGCCGCCACACGAACCATTACGCGCGAACTAACCCGCGATATTCTGGGAAATTTGACGAAGTAGTTTAGTAGAGTTTCCAAGCGGGAAGCACGAGATTGCTTTCCACCACTCTTTCGATATTGTCGGGCAGATTCGGGAAGAAGTCGATGCCTGTCTTCTGTTCCAATTCATCAATGCTGATAGCATACTTCTTGTAGTTGCTATCAGTATTGCTTTTGTGCTCCATCCAGAAAGCAATGGCTTTGTAACCACCTTGTGTTGTGTCTGAAAGCTTCTTACATAGTAGAGCCATAAAGAAATATTTGGGAACGGGCAACCCTTTTACGATGGTGTAGTTTCCAGCACTGATTGTGCCGCCTTTTACGACATACAGAGTATCGCGGAATGCATTTGTGTTGTAGACATCCCGAATATGTTTTTCTAGATTCCACCAGATGCCTTGTCCATTAAAATTCCCCCATTGTGGGTGTATATTACTGAGATAGTAGGTTTGCTTGTTGGCGGCAGTTGAATTCTTACGGTCGGCGTTGGCAAGCATGTGCCCTCTCTGGTAGCCATTACTTTTATGGTCTTCTAGCGTGGAACGGTCGTTTATGGGAATGAGAGGGTCTTCCGTAAAATCATCAAGAGAACCACTTGCGCTACCTCCAGAGTTGGTCTTGTCCCAGCGAAATGCCGACCAATATTGTGCACGCAGGTTGCAGTTCCATTCGATGCAGTAATTGATTTCGGAACCTACGGTATGGACGATGAAGAGGTTGTTGCTGCCTCCTTTTAGTTTGGGGACCTCTAATCGGCAGGCTGCCTGTTGCAAGTCAGTAGAACCTTCCGTTACGGCATTGACAAATCCGCAAGTGACCACACTTCTGTTGCTATATGTCACGGGAGTAGTCCCGACCATGACAGTATTGCTGTTGGTGTTGGTCTTGTCGCCGAAGAAGAATTCGTCTTCGTCATCATTACAAGCCGTAAAACAAAGCATCAGCCCCAGAATGAGGCTGATGCTTGTTGTCGGAATACGCCGACGCGTATTACTTGCGAGTCTTTGCATAGCGGCTCATAAACTTATCGACGCGACCTGCAGTATCGACAAGCTTGGACTTACCCGTATAGAAAGGGTGAGATGTGTTAGAGATTTCCAACTTCACGAGGGGATAAGTCTCGCCTTCGAACTCGATGGTCTCGCTGGTCTTACAAGTAGAGCGGCTGAGGAACATATCGCCGTTGCTCATGTCCTTGAACACTACGGGGCGATAGTTTTCGGGATGAATGTCCTTCTTCATTTCTGTATTTGTTTTTTGTTCTGTATCTATTTGTTATTCGAACAGCGTTGGTAACACAGCCACTCGTGGCTCACTATTCGGACTGCAAAAATACGACATTTTCTTTTCTTAACCAAATAATTCCAGAAAAAAGTCCGACAGCCTTATTGAGCCGCCGGACTTTTTACGGGTAGATATCCTGTATTATTTGGTCGTAACAGCAATTTCATCGACATACAAAGCACCTTGTGTGTCGTTGGCAACGGTGAAGTAACTATAGTTGCCATTGCTTAGGTCGAAGGTGTAGGTGTAAATCTTGAAATCGCCAGATGTGACGGGCTCGCTATCTGGTTTTGCGATGGCTGTGCCAGTTGGGTGTGTTGCTGTACCAGCATACAAGTGGAAGTCTGGAGCATACTGATTTGAAGTTGTTGTACGGCAGGTAACCTTGATTGTACTGATAGGCTTGAAGGGCGTTACATTGGTGATGAAGCCCTGCTTGGAAGCATCGCTGGCATTTCCTTGCATTTGGATGACACCTCCATTGGATGCAGTTGCAACACAGATCTTGCAACCTGTGAAGCCGACTTTGTTTACGGCAAAGGTGTACCAAGTACTTTCTGTGGCAATGGCTTGTGAGCCATATCCATTTGTTGCGAGTGATACACTGCCGTAGCCTCCACTTGCAATTTGGCTGTAGGTGATGGTAATGCCGTCAACGGGGTCGGTGCTGATATCATCACCACCTTCGTCACCACCGCCTTCGTCGCCTCCTGAGGTTTCTCCGTTGAGGCTGACAATCTTGCTGCCACTGTCAAACTCGTATGTTCCCTTGTAGTTCTTGAGTTTACCATTTACAACAACTTCGTCGCCAACCGTGAGTTGGTCTGCCGAAGTGAATGCAGCCCCGTTAAGATAGTTACCGTAATATATCTCCAGTTGGTTAGATGTGGTGCCGTCGTCTGAGATGTAGTAAATCAATCCTCCGCTGGTACCCAGTTTGCCAATCTCGGATACGCGTCCCTTTACATAGACTTCGTCCGAAGTGTAGCTGGCACTGGCTGAAGTACTTTCTTGCAGACCCTGGCAAACGCCCAAGGCTGCGGCTACATTGTACGGGTCAGAGGCCGTGCCAGAACCTGTAGCATCGCCTGTCGGAGTGTCGGTTCCGCCTTCGATGCTGGCTTCGCCTTTGCCATAGAGGTTTAAGCCTTTGATTTCCCAAGTTCCAGTATAACTTGTAGTGCTGAGGTACTTGAAGCCTAATTTAATCTTCTTCCCATCGTAAGCACTCAGGTCAAACTCGTCTTCTTGGAAATTCCAGGAGTTACCTGCAGGGCGAACACTGGCTGTCACTTGATTCCAAGTCGTGCCATCGTTGGTGGTAGCCCAGACTGTCATCTGGCTTTCCACACTACCTCCGTTGTCAGCGTCAATCTTATTTATGGCTTCGTTGAGCATCATCTTCACTTCGGAAGCCTTTGTAAGGTCGATTTCGGGTGAGATTAGCCAACTTTCAGCCGCATTATTCTGGTTGTTCTTATAACCCGTGGCTACCATACCATACTGGGAACTATTGTACCATACACCAGTAAATGTTCCCTTGTCTAAAGTTGTCCAACTGCCTTGTCCCTTCATGAGATTTACGGTAAGAATTGGGTCACCAAGATCCACGGGCTTAACTTCCTGCTCATTGAGTTTTACAAGGATACTACCCTGTGTCATTTCGGGCGTACTATGGAAGAGTACAAGTGTACCATAAACAATGACCTCGTCGCCTATTTTCAAATAGTCGGCAGTAGTGATATCCTCGCCTCCCAAACCTTTTCCACGATAAATCTCAAATTTTGTGTCAGTGGAACCATTGTCAGAGATAAAATAAGTAGCATTCTTAAATGAGTTTCCTGGCATGTCTTTACCATCATCATCTCCCAATTGTACAATGATTCCCTTTACATACACCTCGCCAGAGGGAATAGCTCCGCCATTGATTAGGGCAAGAGCATCCTCTACGGTATAGGGATTTTCAAAAGAGCCATCGCCAGTAGTGACAATTCCATTTCCTCCAGCCGATGGAATGGGGTAGGGCGCAGGCACATCCTCGCAACTTGCCAAAGCAAATATGCCCAGCAATGCGAACATCATTGATTTAAGAAAGTTTTTCATAGTTATATGTTTTATTCTTTTTGTTATTCCGTGATAGATTGGTTAATGGTACCAGGTTGTGTTCCATTGCCTTGGGTCGGGTCTATTTGTGAACCATCGTCCACATTGTCGTTCCCTGGTGTGGGGCCGGGTTCTTCTTTCGCAACCTCGACATCGTTGATGTCGCGGATGATGAGTTCCCATTTAGTAGTCCCCTCATCGCTGGACTGATAAACTTTCCAGATACCCGTAAGGTTCAGTTTGCCAGTAGGTATCGGCATATTGGCAAAGTCAGCATAAATGCTGGTGTATATCATGAAGTTCTCACTATAGCCATCGAAATACTTGCTGACGGCGGTTCTGCCTCCAGCATCGGCCTCGGATGCCCAAGTTACCTTGCCGTTGGCACCCTTGACGCTGACATTCTTGATGGTCATCAGACGACCAGCATCGGTGCGGACATTGGGCTGCCCCGTGAACTCATAAGGAACAACCTTGTCGGGTTCTGCTGCACCGATAATCTTGAAGTGCTCTTGCCACATGTGGTTGCTGATGCGGCTGGGGTATGTACGACCAGAAGCATTGGTGTAGGCTATGCCTATTTGAGGCTGCATGCCATAGCAACCGATGTACAGACCTTTCAACTCGATAAGTATTTCCTGTCCGACGGGTAAATAGCCAGCAAGGTTGCTGCCACCGATAGAGACAATCATGGCGTCGCCCGTCTCATCTTCCTGTACGGCGATGGACTGGTAGAGGTTTCCGCTGATGTCGTTACCCGTAACACGCACACGCAGTTGGATGTTCTCGGTGATTTCCTCACAGGAGAAAGTCGTGAGGTAGTTGGCGAACATGGCTTTCAGTTCGGTGATAGACACTACATTGGTCTCCTCCAGTTAGTTGTTACCATAGGGGTAGCCGTTCTTGAACGAAGGAATGTCCCAGTCACCATCCTGGCAGGCACTCGTTACAAGGGTGAGGCTCACGGTGAGGATGGCGAATATCGAATGTAAGATGTTTTTCGTTTTCATAGCTTTCATTTTTCAATATTCAACTTCAGAAACGATAGGTGAGGTTCAGCATGAAGTTGAATCCCTGTGCGTAATACTTCTTGGGGTTCTTGGAGAACTTGTAGGTCTTCTCCTTGGTTGTTCCGTCGTCGTTAATGGTGTAGTCGCTTCGGCTCTGTTCAAAACCACCCGTGCATATCTTGCGGTTATTGGTGATGTTTGTGGCCATTAGACTAACATACAAAGGATTGTGGGCAATGCGGAAGGAATGACCGATTGAACCATCGAGCATGAAGCCGCCCTTGCCTTTGCTCTGGGCAAACGACGGATAGGAACCATCGTTGTTTGCAGCATATACGGCCTGTATGTATTTTATGCCGTGTGTATAGGGTGAATAGGAAAGGTATATGCGGTCGTAGTAGTTACCGTTCAGGTTGAAGTACCATCCCTTTAAGTTATAGCGTATTCCAAGGCTGGCTACGGCCAGTGGAGTGCTGCTCTCGCGCATACCTTTATTTAGGCAGAGGTCGTCGTATTCGGTGCCCGAAGTTGAAAGCATGTAACTCAGGTTGGTATTTGAAGCATACTTGGCTTCGGCAATAGAACCGAGTAGGTTGATGGTGAGGTCGCTGGTTATCTTAAACTTCACGCCTAGTTCGGCACCATAGTAATTCTTCTCTACGCCCGTAAGGCTGTTATAGGTGAAACTATGGTCGTTGTCGTTGTAGTATTGGATGAATTCGGTACCGTCGTACGAATGGGTATAGTATGCTGTCAGGTTCAGTTGCACCCATTTGTTGTTGAGTGAATATCCCAATTCGGTGGTAAATACTTTTTCGTTGACCAGATTCCTGACGAAGTTGTTATTCTGCTCGGGACTGATGAAGGCGACATTGGCTTGTGGGGTGCGAGTCTCGTAACCGACACCAAAGGATATGGCGTTGCCTGCACCGAGGTTTAGGGTGGAGCCCATCTTGAAGCCCCCGTCAAGGAAACCTGCTTTCTTGCTCTTGCCGTAACTGAGGCGGATATATTCACCATCATCGTTGGTGTAGTTGGCAAAGAGTCCGTTGTTCATCTTGCCGTCGCGCCACATCTGGCTGGCACCGATTTTGGCCGTCAGATAGTTGTGACTGATGCCTTTGTCCTTGGTGTAGGATGCCCATAACTTAGCCGTTTCCACGATTAGGTTGTAGTCGTACTCCATACGGTCGCCTACCCGAATGTTGCCTGTCTTGTTATTTAGGTCATAGTAGGTTTCGTTGGAGCCTGCGGCATAGTCGCTACTCAGGTAAGTATTAATGTTGTGGAAGTATTGTGAACCTAACAGGTCGCTCATTGTGGTGTAGTGCATACCTTTGTTTGAGCCAAGTTGCAGTCCGATGTGGAATCTGGTGTCTGTATCAATGTTCCAGTCGAAGGCTGAACCCAGTCCGAAGTAAAGATGGTCGTTGTGGCGCTTCTTGATGTAGTAGTTGGCATCGTGACCGATAGCGTTCATTGACAAGTTTGCCCAATACAATTTGTCGAAGTCAATCTGACGGTTGGCCTTGCTCGATGTCCAGAAGTTATAGGTTGTCAGCCAAGCATCGTAATCCTGGTCGCCTTCGCCTCCCCAGACATCGTAATTGTATGAGGGCATATTGCGGTAGTAATCGGGTTGTGGGTTCGATACATTTCCACCATTATAGTCCAACTTCGTAGAACTATACATGGCATACTTCCCGATAAGACTGGTGGTGAGCTTCATGCGCTCGTTGATGTTGTAGTCCCATGTTAGCATAGCGGTAGGCTCGAAGTTGTTCACAACGCGACTGGCGCGCTTCTTGCCGTCCTGATATCCCCAATAGGGATTGTACTGATAGTCGTTGGCCAACCAGTATGCCTCGTCGGTGGAGGCTCCTTGTGTGGCGCGTTCGGTGGGACTACCCCAAGTGGAGAGGTTCAGTGAGTGGTGTTCGTTGAAAACCTTCTGTACAGCCAGAAAATAACTGAGCGAGTTGTAGAAAGTTCCCTCGACAGCGGCCGTATTCATATTTGCCCAACGGTAGCCGATAGTTCCCATGAATGCCCATCCCCGTTTGGTGAGTCCTGTGGAGTAGGTGTACATGGCGCGCAGGGTGTAGTTGCGGTTGGCACCGGACAGGGTTACTTTTTGCCCTGCAGCAAAACTGCTGGCGCGAAGGTTGTAGTTGGAACTACCACCGATGTTCGACATCGAGAAGTTGTTAGGCTCGAACATGCTGCTGGCATCGATGTTGCGCGTAGCATCGTTCATACCTCCGATGGTGGAGTAATTGAACTGCCCGTTCTCGAGGTTGTTTACCTGCACCCCGTTGAAATAGATATCGTTGTACCTGGAGTTATAGGCGCGGAACTTATAGCGTACAGGTCCGAATAGGTATCCCGCATTGCTGGTATAGACATTGCTGCTCGAGTTCATCATGATGACATTCTGCGTGACATCATCCGACTCGCCCAACTGTGATTCCGTGAACACGAATGCCGCATTGTCCTGTTTGAGCAGGCTATCGGTCTCCGCATTCTGGGCATAGCCAAGTGGCGCCGTACAAAGTAGCACCGCCACGAGCTTAAGCGTTTTAGTCATAGTCCTTTAGAGTTATGTTAAGTGTTGTTTTTCGTTGTGGTATTAGTAAATAATGATACAAAGAAAGAAAAAAATAAAGTTCCCTCCAACCTTTTAGGCGGTCTTTTTCGGAGAAAAGTTAAAAAAGGTATAGTGTGCGCATATGCAAAACGCATAAGAATCCCCCCGAAATAAAAAACAAATAAATTTGTTTTGTCCTGTGCTCGGTTTTCATTATCTTTGCAGCATATAACGAAAGGAATATTATGCGCAAAATCTCGTTCTTCCTGCTTCTGGTATTAGTGGCTCTGGCATGTGGTCGTGCCCAGAACGCTGAGAAGCAGTACGGGCTCTATGCCGTAGCCTTCTACAATCAAGAGAATTTGTTCGATACCATCCATGATGCGGGTAAGAACGATTATGAATTCCTACCCAACGGGTCGTACCATTGGGACAAAAACAAGTACGAGAACAAACTCAAGAATATGTCGCGTGCCCTGCTCGACCTTGGTACAGATAAGTTGCCAGGCATAGGGGCAAGTATTATTGGCTTGTCGGAGGTTGAGAACTCGCATGTGTTGGAAGACTTGACTAATCAGCCCGAGATGAAGGCGCGCGGACTGCGCTATATTCACATCGAAGGTCCAGACAGGCGTGGTGTAGATTGCGCGTTGCTTTATAACCCGAAGTTCTTCACGCCGCAAAATTGGTTCCTGAAGCCTTATGTCTATGAGAACGGTGATACTACGCGTGCCACGCGTGGCTATCTGACGGTGCAGGGGCGTCTGGCTGGTGAACCGCTTACCGTGATAGTATGTCACTGGCCGAGCCGTTTCTCCACTTCATACTTCCGCGAAATTGCTGGCAAGCAAGTGCGGCAACTGACGGATAGCATCCATGCTTCCAATCCATCGATGCGTATCATCGTTATGGGTGATATGAACGACGACCCCGACAATAAGTCGATGGCAAAGTTGCTGGGTGCCAGACGGAGTATAGAGAAAGTGAAGGACGGGGATTTCTATAATCCCTGGTGGGATGTGTTGCGCAAGCAGGGTCAGGGTACGCTGAGTTATCAGGGTGGATGGAATTTGTTTGACCAGATAGTGCTGTCGAGGAATCTGTTAGACATTCACAACACGAAGAACTATCGTTACCTGAAGCTCTATGACTACCATATCTTCAAACGCGACTACCTCATCCAGCAGGAAGGTAAGTTCAAGGGATCGCCCAAGCGAACGACCTCGGGTGGGGCATGGCTCAATGGATACAGCGACCACCTGCCGACTGTAGTCTATCTGATAAAGGAGAAAAAGTGAGAGTGAATTTAATATTTACCTTTTAATTTATAAATTATGACAAGTTACAAAGAACTGGGTCTGGTGAACACCCGTGAAATGTTTGCCAAGGCAGTGAAGGGTGGTTATGCCATCCCCGCATTCAACTTCAACACCATGGAGCAGATGCAGGCTATCGTGCAGGCTGCCGTTGAGACAAAGTCTCCCGTTATCATGCAGGTCAGCAAGGGTGCCCGCAATTATGCCAATGGTACCATCCTGCGTTATATGGCTCAGGGTGCTGTGGAATATGCCAAGGAACTGGGTTGCCCCAATCCTCAGATTGCGTTGCATCTGGATCACGGAGATAGCTTCGAGATTTGCAAGGAGTGTATCGACAATGGTTTCTCCAGTGTGATGTTCGATGGTAGTTCTCTGCCTTATGAGGAGAATATCGCCATCACAAAGAAGGTGGTTGAGTATGCTCACCAGCATGATGTTACCGTTGAGGCAGAACTTGGCGTACTAGCTGGTGTTGAGGATGAGGTAAGCTCTGCAGAGAGCCACTACACTCGTCCTGAGGAGGTTGAGGACTTCTCGAAGCGTTCGGGCTGCGATAGTCTCGCCATCTCTATTGGTACCAGCCACGGTGCTTACAAGTTTACCCCCGAGCAGTGTACACGCGATCCGAAGACGGGTAAGCTCGTTCCTCCTCCATTGGCATTCGATATTCTGCACGAGATTGAGAAGCGCATTCCTGGATTCCCCATCGTACTGCACGGTTCTAGCTCGGTTCCCCAGGATGAGGTTGATACGATCAACGCTTTCGGCGGCAAGTTGCCCGATGCCGTAGGTATTCCCGAGGAGCAGTTGCGTGAGGCTTCTAAGAGTGCCGTATGTAAGATTAACATCGACAGCGATAGCCGTCTGGCCATGACCGCTGCTATTCGCAAGCACTTGGCTGAGAACCCCAGCCACTTCGATCCGCGTCAGTATTTGAAGCCTGCTCGCGAGAACATGAAGAAAATGTATGTTCACAAGATTGTGAATGTGCTTGGCTCGGACAACAAGCTTTAAGCCATAGTCGTCCGGACAAAACAATATGGGGAGGGATACCATTTAAGGTATCCCTCCCCTTTTCTTTGCGATTCACAAGAAGTTATTGTTCCAGTTTCCTGACGCCGCCGTTTTCCTGATAGAAGGATACCTTGGTCGTCAGTTTTTTGTCGAACAACAAGTTGCTCAGAATCTCGGTGTATCCAAACTGCCCCATGCTGTATTCGGCTGTGAGGTAGGTTTCGTTCAAGTCGAAGATGCTAACCGTCTCGCGTGCGGGTACATTATAGTATAGTCCCCGTTCGATCTTGGCCTTTTTTTTGTCCGTCTCGGCGTTCTCTACTTTTGCAGGCAGATCTCCCGTGTTCTTGATGCTGATGTAAACAGGGCGTCCCGATAGGTCGTCAGCGTCTACTGCACCTGAATATTGCGAAAAGCGGAACAGCAGTTCCTTGTCCGTCTCGGCACTGGGCAGGAAGTTGAAACTGAACACCTCGGTGCTGGTCAGCGTATATCCCGTGAACAACTGCTCCAGTGCACGGCTCTGTGTGTCCAATTGGTCGAGCATCAGTCGCAACTGCTCTCCGTCTTTAGGAGTGTTGTCGGCCTCACCGCGGATCAGTGCGTTGCGGCTCTCACGGATGTCGTAGATTTCCTGTGCACACAATTCAGCCATCTTGGCCGTACTCCCAGCCGAGAGAATCTCCTGACTCATATATTGTTTGGGGTTCAGTGGCGTTTCGGCTGGGGTACCCTGTGGCAGAGGCGGTAGCGTGGTTTCCTCCGCATCTGTGTTGATAGCAAGCAGGATGCCATCGTGAGTCAACGAGACAAGCGGTGCTGCAGTCTTAGGCTTCAACTTAACATTGTATGCTTTGCTCCTGTCGGGCACACCATAGGGCTCCATTGTTATGCTTTTGATACTCCATTCGGTACTGCCCTCCTGGACCACATCCTGCATGCGCAGATAGCGGAAAGCATATTTGTTCAGTTCTCCAGGTATAGTTACCTTTTTCTCGGCCACGACGGTGATACGGAATGCCGTTTGAGGCATAAAGTAGTTCACTCCGTCCACTGTCGTTCCAGGAACAAAACGGTTAACCTCGGTCTGAGCCATGCCAATGGTCAGGTAAAGCAGACTTACCAATAAAAGTGCAACTCGTTTCATAGTTCGTTCTTCAATATTCTAAATGCGTTGGGCAGGTATCGGATGATATCGCGTGCCAACATACACTCTTCGCCCATCTCTTCGGCGGCGCAGTCGCCGGCCGTGGCGTGTAACCATACTCCCAGTTGGGATGCTTCGTCTGGTGGATAGCCCTGTGCTAACAACCCCGTGATAATGCCCGTCAATACATCACCGCTACCTGCTGTCGCCATACCTGCATTTCCAGCCTTACAAATGCGCACTTCGCCCGTAGGGGAATAGATGGCTGTATCGTGTCCCTTCAGTACGAAGTAAACCTGATGCTCCTTGGCAAATGTAGGAATGTCGTCGAGTGTCATGTAGATACCCAATAGCCGTTTGGCTTCCTTGGCATGCGGTGTGAGTATGCTATGTCTAGGTACTAAGGAAATCCATCCGGAATTCATGCCTAACATGTTGATGGCATCAGCGTCAATGACCATTGGGCGTGTGGCGTTGGCAAGGTATGTCTTGAGTGCCAAGCCCGTCTCTTCCCTTGTTCCCATACCTGGACCGATACCGATAGCGTTGTATGGCTCGGTATCCTTAGTGTCTCCGATAAAGTCAAGATTCCTGTCCATAGCAACAATAGCTTCGGGGATACTCGTCTGCAGAACGGTGAGATTACATGCAGGGGTATGAATACTTAGTTTGCCGATGCCACTCCGCAAGCATGCTTCCGCTGAAAGGACAGTTGCTCCAGCCATTCCCCGACTGCCACTTATGAGCAAGGCATGTCCCATCGTGCCTTTGTGGGCAAAAGGAGAACGAGGCCTTAGCATCTTTCGCAGTTCGGTTATCTCAATATCGCTTGTGGTCGTTTTCATGTGGCAAAGATAATGTATTATTCGGTAATTATTGCTATCTTTGCAAAAATTAATATATGAGTCGGGTAATTCAGGTTAGAGATAAACAATTCGCCGTTTCTATTCCCGAGGAGCAGATTCGGAAAGAGGTGAAACGCGTGGCAAAAGAAATTTGTCGCGATTACGAGGGTACACAGCCCGTGTTCCTTGCTGTATTGAACGGCTCGTTTATTTTTGCTGCAGACTTGTTGCGCGAGATAGATATCCCTTGCGAGATATCGTTCGTCCGTCTGGCTTCTTATCAGGGTGTCTCTACAACAGGCGAGATTCGTGAGGTGATGGGCTTGAATATGGACATTACAGGGCGTCCTGTGATTGTTCTGGAGGATATCGTCGATACAGGATTGACGATGGCTCATATGTTGGAAACCTTAAAGGCGCATAACCCCAGCAGTATAGATATCTGTACGCTCCTACTGAAGCCAGGTAAACTTCAGGTCAAACTCGATGTCCGCTATTGTTGTATGGAGATACCCAATGATTTCATCGTAGGGTATGGCTTGGATTACGATAGTTTTGGTCGAAATACCAAGGACATCTACACCTTGGTGGATAAATAAATTTGTCATTTAACATTACATATCAATATGAAGAACATTATTATTTTTGGTGCCCCGGGCAGTGGCAAGGGCACTTACAGCGATGCTATTGTCGAGAAGTATGGTATGAATCATATCTCTACGGGTGACACTCTCCGTAATGAAATCAAAAAAGGTACGGAGGTTGGCAAAATAGCCAAGGGACTTATAGACAACGGTCAGTTAATCCCCGATGAACTGATGGTGAAGATTCTGGCAAACACTTACGATGCCCTGCCAAAGGGAAAGGGTGTCATCTTTGACGGTTTCCCCCGTACTATCGCACAAGCTGAAGCCTTAAAGCAGATGCTGGCAGAGCGTAACAACGAGTTGGGACTTGTAATAGAACTGGTGGTGGAAGAGGGCATCCTTATGTCTCGTTTGCTGAATAGAGCCAAGGAACAGGGGCGTGCCGATGATAATGAGGTGACAATAAAGAAACGCTTTGATGTCTATCACGCCCAGACAGAACCCATTTTGGAATGGTTCGACAAGGAGGGTATCCGCAATACAGTAAAGTGGGCCGATCATCCCAGTAAGGAACAGATGATAGAGGCTATCTTCAATTTGATAGAGGAGAAAAACGCTTAATCCTTCGATGGAGAGCAACTTCGTAGATTATGTGAAGATTTGCTGCCGCTCGGGTAAGGGCGGTCGTGGTTCGATGCACATGCACCGCGCCAAATATGTGCCCAATGGTGGCCCTGATGGTGGTGATGGTGGTCGTGGAGGTCATATATACCTCCGCGGCAATCATAATTATTGGACACTGCTGCACTTGCGTTATGAACGCCATGTGTTTGCTGGACATGGCGGTAATGGAGGAAAAAGTCGCAGCACGGGAGCCGACGGAGCTGACCGCTATATTGATGTGCCTTGCGGAACGGTGGTTTATGATGCAGAAACGGGCGAATATCTTTGTGATGTGGCAGAAGATGGACAAGTGGTGATGTTGCTAAAGGGCGGTCGTGGTGGCTTGGGAAACTGGAATTTCCGTACGGCTACGAATCAGGCACCTCGATATGCTCAGCCAGGTGAACCGATGCAAGAGCGTACCGTTATTCTGGAGTTGAAGTTGCTGGCCGATGTGGGACTGGTGGGTTTCCCAAATGCGGGTAAGAGCACACTATTAAGTAGCCTAAGTAGCGCCCGTCCCAAGATTGCAAACTATCCTTTTACCACGATGGAGCCTTCGTTAGGTATTGTGGCCTATCGCGATAATCAGTCTTTCGTGATGGCAGACATTCCTGGCATTATAGAAGGAGCTTCGGAAGGTAAGGGACTGGGCTTGCGTTTCCTTCGACATATTGAACGCAATTCATTGTTGCTCTTCATGGTTCCGGGAGATACGGATGACATACGCAAGGAGTATGAAATATTGCTCAACGAGGTAGGGACATTCAATCCCGATATGCTCGACAAGCAACGCGTACTTGCAATAACAAAGAGTGACTTGTTGGACGACGAACTGATAGAGATGCTTTCCCATGACCTGCCTAATGATCTTCCGCATGTTTTCATTTCTGCTGTAGCGAATAAGGGACTAACAGAACTGAAGGATATCCTTTGGCAAGCACTGAACAGTGAAAGTAACAAAATTCAGTCTATTACCCATGAAGAAAAGATTGTACATCGTAACAAAGACCTCTCCTTCTTACAAGATGAACTTGCGGCGATGGGCGAGGATGAGGAAATAGAGTTCGTAGAAGATGATGACATTGAGGATGTCGATGAACTTGAGGATTTTGAGTACGAGGATATAGAATGAATCTTTTACAATACAAGACTCCAGAGGGTATCTTGGCTTTTACAACAGGACGAGATTGTGGCGTTGAGGCTTTGGGCTTGAGAATGGAGGATTTGGGACTTCCGCGTCAAGTTCATTCTACTCATGTTTTATGGATGTATGAGGCTGGTCGCCCAGAACAGACCGATGCCGTGATAACAGATGTCCCAGGACTTTGCGTTTGTGTGAAGACCGCCGATTGTATTCCAGTACTGTTATATGATACAAAGCATCGAGTAGTGGCTGCTGTACATGCTGGATGGAGGGGGACTGTGGGGAAGATTGTTATGAAAGCATTGGAAAAGATGGGTTCTGATGCGTCAGATCTCCATGCCATTATAGGACCGGGGATATCACAAGAAGCCTTCGAAGTCGGAGAAGAAGTGTATCAGGCGTTTTCAGATGCAGGATTTCCGATGGAACGGATTGCTGTACATCGCGCAAAGTGGCATCTTGATCTCTGGCAGGCGAATCAGTGGCTTTTGGAGCAGTATGGCGTTCGGGATATATTTATTGCTGGTGAATGTACCTATAAAGAAACCGACCGATATTATAGTGCCCGTAGGGAAACTATTAATACTGGTCGGAATCTAAATGGAATAATGCTTCTTCCTTAGCCTTTTTATTTGTGCCGATTGGCTCGCTTTTTGCGAATATCGGCTTTTTTCTTTGCTGAGGCACTACCGTGTGAGCCTGTCACATATTTCTTTTTCTTGGCTTTGGAGCGTATTCTACCGCTTTCTGTGGACGATTCCGTTTTCGGTCCTCCATGGAAAGTAATACCATTGAGGATAACTTCCTCAATGTCGTCGCTTGCGAACTTGTTCATGCCTGATTTTAATGATGGAATAGTCTTACTCCTGTGAATGCCATGGCTATACCATATTTATCACAGGTATCAATGACATGGTCGTCGCGTACGCTTCCGCCAGCCTGCGCTACATAGCATACGCCGCTCTTGTGTGCACGCTCGATGTTGTCGCCGAAGGGGAAGAATGCGTCTGAGCCTAATGCTACATTCGTGTTGCCAGCCAACCATTCGCGCTTCTCCTGCTCTGTTAGAGGCTCTGGGCGTTGTGTAAAGAATTTCTGCCACTCTCCTTCGCGCAAAACATCTTCAAATTCAGGACCGATGTATATGTCTATAGTGTTGTCACGATCAGCACGGCGGATTCCATCGATAAAAGGAAGTGCCATTACCTTTGGGTGTTGGCGCAGATACCAAATGTCAGCCTTCTGCCCGGCCAAACGCGTACAATGAATTCGGCTCTGTTGCCCAGCACCAATACCTATGGCTTGTCCATCCTTGACATAGCAAACGGAATTACTCTGGGTATATTTCAAGGTAATAAGGGCAATCATTAGGTCGCGCTTAGCCTCTGTAGTGAAGGTTTTGTTCTTGGTCGGGATGTTTTCGAACAAGGCGGGGTCTGCAAGGTTGATCTCGTTGCGTCCTTGCTCAAAGGTGATACCAAACACCTGCTTTCTTTCGATAGGAGCAGGACGATAGTTGGAATCTATTTTGATGACATTATAAGTTCCCTTACGCTTGTTCTTCAGCACTTCAAGTGCTTCAGGTGTATAGTCAGGGGCAATGATGCCATCCGAAACCTCACGGTTGATGAGCCGTGCAGTTGCTTCATCACAAGTGTCGCTCAAAGCAATAAAGTCACCGTATGAACTCATTCGGTCGGCACCACGAGCACGGGCGTATGCTGATGCTATTGGAGTAAGAGGCAGGGGCGCATCATCTACAAAGTAGATTTTCTTCAGCGTGTCGCTCAAGGGCAATCCTACAGCAGCACCTGCTGGGCTAACATGCTTGAATGAGGCTGCAGCAGGTAGCCCTGTGGCTTCCTTTAGTTCGCGCACTAATTGCCAACTATTCAACGCATCCAAAAGGTTAATATAACCAGGACGACCGTTTAAGACCTCGATAGGTAACTCACCCTCTTCCATGTAGATGCGAGAGGGCTTTTGATTCGGGTTGCACCCGTACTTTAGAGATAATTCTTTCATGCGGAATTAATTAAAAAGTGGAGCCGGAGGGAATTGCGCTCGGCTTTGCCGCTTCGCTTGCGAAGAACCCTCACGAGGGTTTTATGCCCGAACGGTCTCCAGGTTGGTGGAGCCGGAGGGAATTGAACCCTCGTCCAAACAGGGAAGTCCTGAGCTTTCTACACGCTTATCTTGGTCTTCATTTTCGAGCCCTGGCAAGACCCAAGCCACCAACCAGAACCTTATCCTCTAAATTTTCATCGTCAGTGTGAGGCCACTATCGACTATCCCCGATTTTGCTGTGCCACCTTGCCAGAGCGCTTCGGGGCTTTGCCTCTGAGTGACATCTCGTCGCAGCACCTGGTGCCGCGATTAAGCTAACAATCTACTATACTGCGATTAAGCAGCGAGAGCGTAGTTGTTTTCGCCAGTTAATTGTCTGGAAGTCATTGATTAAAGAGAGCGGCCACCAACTCTCTGCGTGCTTACTGAGCACCCCATCCTGCTGTCAAATCCAAGTCGACCCCAGAATAAGATGGTGCAAAAGTAATGACTTTCTGTGAATTCGCCAAACACAAAGTGCAAATCCTTTTATGTTGTTTGAATTTATTTTATAAATCTCGGTTGCTTTCACAATATTTCAACAGTCTATGAGTTATTATATATAATATAATATTATTGCATAATGTCTCTTGATAATAGAACCAATGTTGTGGATGGAATGAATTGTGTCGAGCGCTTTATTAAGCGCGTTTTCGATATTATGGCATCCTTAATGGGCTTGATATTGCTCTCTCCTGTTATTCTTTATGTATATATTCGTCTGAAATGTCAGAATGATGGTCCTGCTTTGTTCCGTCAGGAGCGTATTGGAAAAGGAGGCAAACCGTTTGATATATTGAAATTCCGCACAATGAAGGTGGATAGCGAGCCTGACGGCATTCCGCAGTTGGCGGAAAGAAGTGATGACCGCCTAACTCCTGTAGGTAAATTTTTGCGCGAGCATCACCTTGACGAAATGCCCCAGCTTTGGAATGTGTTGGTGGGTGACATGTCGTTCGTGGGCTACCGTCCCGAGCGTCAGTATTTTATTGACCGCATTATGGAGGAAAATTCTGATTATGAACAGTTATATCAGATACGGCCAGGCGTCACCTCAATGGCTACAATCTACAATGGTTATACGGACACAATGGAGAAGATGCTAATCCGTTTGCAGATGGATCTTGAATATTTGCAGCGCCGGAGTCTTTGGCTTGACTTGAAGATCATACTTACTACTGTACGATTGATAGGTTACGGAAAGAAAATATGAAACTCTGGTGTGCCCCTAAATAAAAACAAAACAACAACCGAGATATGAAAGCAAAGAGACTATTACTGATGTTGACCATGCTGCTGAGTGTTGGCCAATTTCCTTTTTTCAATTTTCAGTTCTCAATCAGTGAAGCCTGCGCACAATCGATGAGCGATGAGCAGGTCGTGGAGTTCATAAAGAAAGAGCAGGCGGCAGGTAAGAGCCAGTCGGCTATAGTGTCGCGCTTGATGAGTAAGGGCGTTACGACACAGCAGTTACAGCGTATTCGCAAAAAGGCCGATGTTGAATATCGTTTGTCGGGCAATATGAGTCAAAGCAATATGGTTCAAGACGAGGCTATGACCCGTATGCGTTCTACGGAGACAGGAAATAATCATATGACCCGCCAACAACAGCAAAATGCCATGAGCGCGGAACTGGCTTATTTTGTTGCTTCTCCAGACTCGATTGACGGAGGTATGATTAACGAAAATCAGGTTTTCGGTCGCAATATTTTCAATAACGAGTTGCTGACCTTCGAACCCAACCAGAATATGGCTACGCCTGCCAACTATCGATTGGGTGCAGGTGACCGTGTTATTATTGATGTATGGGGCGCTAGTCAGGAAACATTTGAAGGTGTCATCTCCCCTGACGGTTATCTTGTTGTAGAAGGTGTTGGGCCTATCAAGTTGGCAGGTCAAAGTGTATCTCAGGCTACGGCTACGGTGCGCAATCGTCTTGGTCGTTTCTATTCGGGCTGTAATATCAATTTGGCTTTGGGAGACACCCGTTCAATACAAGTACAAGTTATCGGTGAAGTCCGCATGCCTGGTACTTATACGCTGAGTAGTTTGAGTACGGCTTTTAATGCATTGTATGCCGCAGGTGGAATAAGTGACATAGGAACACTTCGTGATATTAAGGTTTATCGTAAGGGACGCCTTATGGGCTCGATAGATGTTTATGACTATTTGCTCAATGGTAATGCTAATGGTGATATACACCTGCAGGATAACGATGTAATCTCGGTTGATGCTTATGAGTGCTTGGTTTGCGTCCGTGGTAAGGTCAAGCGCCCTATGTTTTATGAAATGAAGCGTAGTGAGAGTGTACTGCAAGTATTAAAGGATGCTGGTGGTTTTACTGGTGATGCCTATACCAAACATGTTCGTCTGACCCGTAAGACAGGAAGTGAATACAGCATACATACTGTGGATGAATTTCAAATGTCGAGTTTCACCCTGATGGATGGAGACTCGATATTCGTGGATAGTGTTATCCCTCGTTTTAGTAATATGGTAGAGGTTCGAGGTGCCGTTATGCATGCTGGCCAGTACGAATTAGGGGGGGCAGTACAGACGGTTAGAGGTTTGTTGCAGGCAGCAGAGGGGTTGCGTGAAGATGCCTACCAAACTCGTGCTGTCATGCATCGAGAGAAGGACGATCTTTCGCTTGAAATGATAAGTGTTGATATTGAGGGCATTCTCAATGGAACCGTTGCTGATGTTCCTTTGAAAAAGAACGATGTGTTGTACATCCCTAGCTTGATTGACATGAAGGGTGAGCAAACTCTTAATATTCGTGGTGAGGTGTTGTATCCAGGTAGTTATAAGTATGCCGAGAATACTTCAGTCGAGGATCTTATTTTGATGGCAGGTGGATTGACGCCAGCAGCATCTATGGCGAAAGTGGATGTCTATCGCCGCGTTAGTGATCCGAATGCAGTGGAAGCTACAGAGCAATTGTCGGAGATATTCAGCGTATCCCTGAATGACGGTTTGCGTGCCGGTGACCATACACTCTTGCTTCAACCTTATGACCTTGTGGTAGTACGCAAGAGCCCGGCCTATAGTAAACAAGAGAATGTTAGCATACAGGGATGTGTGAACTTTGAGGGTAACTATGCGATGAGTACAAGAAACTATCGTTTGAGTGATCTGATAAAGAGCGCAGGTGGGGTTTCTTCACAGGGCTATGCCAAAGGCGCACGATTGACGCGTCAGATGACTGAAGCAGAACGCTTGCAACGAGAGAATTCACTTCGTGCAGCCCAAATACAAATGTATGAGGAGGCTCTGCAAAGTGAGAAGGGATACGATATGGCGCGTGCCGATTCGTTGATGAATCTTAAGATAGATATGGAGGGAACCTATCCCGTGGCCATCAATCTGGAGGCAGCATTGGCAAACCCTGGAGGCAAGGAAGACATGCTTTTGCGCGAAGGTGATCTTGTTGTGGTTCCTCAGTTCAGCAATACTGTGCAAGTGAATGGTGAAGTTCCTTATCCTAGTTCGATGAACTATGAGAAGGGAAAGAAACTCAGTTATTACATTAAACGCGCTGGAGGCTATGGTAACCGTGCGAAGAAAAAAGGAACATATGCCATTTACATGAATGGTGGAGTGAAGAAAATAAACAAGCGTAGGAGCAAGGATATTCAACCAGGTTGCGAAATTGTAGTACCCACAAAAGCCCAGAAAAATAAGATGAGCACGGGCGAGATCGTAGCAGTTAGCAGTGGCGCAGCATCCTTGGCCAGCGTTGTGGTAGCATTGATAAGTGTTTTGAGGAAATAAAGTATGGAAACAAATAATAAAGAACAGCAGACCATAGACCTTGGTTGTATAGTCCAAACATTATGGGAGAATAGGAAGACCTTTTATAAGGTTTGGGCATGGACATTTGTCCTCTCTTGTATTTGGATTCTTCCACAGCCACGCTACTATACCAGCGAAGTTCAATTAGCGCCGGAAATGAATGGTGAGGATGTTGGTGGTGGATTGTCTTCGATTGCGTCTTCTTTTGGCTTCAATATTGGAGGTATAAGTGGGCAGGATGCTATTTACCCCGAACTCTATCCTGATTTGTTCGGGAATCCAGAGTTTATAGTAGGACTTTATGGTATTCAGGTTACGACAAAGGATGGTTGTCTTTCGACCGACTACTTTACCTACATGAAGGCGCATCAGAAGAAGAACTATCTGACATGGCCTTTCCGCTGGGCAAAGAAAACGGTTATGGAATGTTTTGAGAAAGAGGACGAAACACCACGGGGGCAGGTAGCCAGTGATATTAATCCCTTCCGGATGAACAGAAAGGATTATAAGCTGATGGAGGATGTGATGAAAAAAATCAATTGTGCCGTGGATAAGAAGAATAGTGTCATCACCATCACGGTCAAAGACCAAGACCCTCTTGTCTGTGCAACCATGGCAGATAGCGTAAAGAAGCATCTGCAGGACTTCATTATACGCTATCGTACCAGTAAGGCCAAGGAAGATGTTGTACATTATCAGCAGATGCGCGATAATGCGGAACATGAATATGATATGGCTATGGCTGCCTATAGTCGCTTCTGCGACAGTCATCAAAATATTATCCTGCAGAGTTTCCAGAGTGAGCGTGACAAACTGGAGAATAATCTTGCCCTGAAGCAGAATGCTCTTACGGCTATGGAAACTCAACTGCAAGCCACAAAGGTGAAACTGCAGGAAAAGACCCCAGCCTTTACTACGCTGAAAATTGCGACAGTTCCAGTCAAACCTGCGGGGCCGAAGCGTATGTTGTTTGTCTTAGGTATGTTGATACTGGCCTCTACCATAAAGTCATACCTCATCATAAGGAAGTTCATCCTATAGGACTTCCTTATTTATGTTATATACATAATATAACTACGCGTGCGAGAAATGGAGAAAGAATCCCTGAAGAAGAAGACATTCAACGGCATGAAATGGGCTTTGCTGGATAACATTGCCAATTCGGGGGTGACTTTTCTTGTAGGACTTGTGCTTGCCCGTATGCTGTCTCCTGTAGAGTTTGGCATACTTGGAATCATAACCATCTTCATCAATCTCTCCATTACCGTTATCGACGGTGGTTTCGCCACGGCCCTTATACGCAAGCCCGATGCCGATGAAAATGACTATAACACGGTCTTCCATGTCAATGTTTTGGTGTCGGGCATACTGATAGCACTACTTTGCCTCACATCGGAGTTTATTGCCAACTTCTTTGCGCAACCCGTGCTCGCACAGGTACTCCCTATAATGAGCATAATTCTGCTGTTTAATGCTTGCAGCTTGATTCAGAAGACAATACTCGTTAAGCGGCTCGATTTTCGTTCTCAGGCCTATGTTTCACTTGTCAGTTCCATTACCAGTGGAGCCATTGGTATTACAATAGCCTATCATGGTGGTGGTATTTGGGCTTTGGCCGTTCAGCAGATGTCCCGCCAGTTCATCATGATGATGGGACTATGGATTGCCAACCATTGGATGCCGACTCTACGCTTCTCTAAGAAGAGTTTCAGGGATTTATTTGGTTTCGGGTCGAAGATACTCGCGGCCAATGTGATAAATTCCCTCTACAAGGATATGTTTTTGGCTGTTATTGGGAAAATGTACACGATTCGTGAACTCGGTTATTATAATCGTGCTGACCAGTTCAATATTATCTTCAGTAACAATTTCGGACAGATAGTAAAGCGAGTGTCACTCTCTTCTCTGAGCCTAGTGCAAGATGATGAGACTCGTTTTCGCCATTCCTATCGGAAGATGACGCTCTATATCGGAATGATTAATTTTGCCGCTGTGTTTGGCCTGTCTGCTATTGCTAAGCCCCTTGTTGTTACCCTCATTGGCGAAAAGTGGCTTCCTTCGGTCTATCTGCTCCAGATTATGAGTCTCTATGCCGCTCTCTATCCGCTGCATCAATTAAACCTTAATATACTGAGTATAAGAAAGCGAAGCGACTTGTTCCTAAAATTGGAGATTGTCAAAAAAATATTGTTCATCCCCGTTATTGTAGTAGGCTTTTTCTTCGAACTACAGTTCATGATATGGGCTGCGGTTGTATATTACTATGTGGAGTTCTTTGTCAATAATTGGTACACGGAGTCTTTGATAGGATATGGTTCGTGGAAACAGATAAAGGACCTCTGTCCGATATTTTTTACTTCTATCGGTATTTCACTGGCTGTATGGACCTTGACACTGACAGGGTTGCCCTACTTGCTTATGATTTTTCTCCAGCTTCTGATTGGCATGTTGTTGTATGTCGCGGTATATACATTGACAGGCCAGACGGAGTTCATGGAGATACGCAATTTTTGTCTGAATAAAGTTCTCCATAGAAGATGAAACTGAGCAAATATATATACGACTTTATTTTGTTCGGACTGATAGTTTCGCTAATCTTCGGTCTAATAGGTAATGGTGCACAGCCAGTGCGATTGCTTATCATTGCTCTTTCACCAATAATGGTGGCCGATGCTTTTATGCGTCCTCACAAGAGCATTTACTACTACCGCTACGAGTGTTTCTTTCTTCTTTTCTGGTGGCTGTGGGCTGTTTCTTTCTTCTACAAGGCTGTGGATGAGGTAGAGAGTCTCAAACATATTATTTATCTGCTGGTACATACATTGGGATTCTTGGAGATACTATGGGCTGCAAACAGGGCGTCACATCCGCAGCAAGCCATCAAATATGGATGGTTGGTATTTATACTCCTTTCTATCCCGGTTGCCCTTTATGAGTTTCTGACGGATTTTCACTTGCCAATCTCCTTCCAGGATACGGGCGAAACCCTGTATATGAATGGCATTCATGTCAGTCGTCCTTTTGCCTCGGTGACCTTTGGTAACTTGAATAGTTACAATACAATGCTCTGTTGGGGACTTCCCAGTCTGTTTATGTGCAATTTGTACCCCCGTAATAGTTTAGAGAAGATAGTGGGACTTGTGTTGATGCTGATGGTTACGCTTATCATTGTGGCCAATGCTTCCCGTGGAGCCATATTGTGTATGATGCTGATGATGGCCACATACTGCTATGCCTACTATCGTATGGGGCGTAACCGCATATTACTCATCACTATCCTTATTATTGTGATGGGGGCGTTCGTCTATTACCTTGGTGAACTCTTTTTACTCATCATGGAGCGTTTCTCTGTTCAGGGAATGGAGGATACAGGGCGAGTGGAAAACATCGTTCAGGGTATTCATGCCCTGATGGATAGTTATGGGTTAGGCATTGGCATCGGCAATTATGAACCCATTATGAATGATGTATATAATGTGGATCCTCCCGCTCCTCATAACCTTCTGCTTGAAACACTGGTCTTGTTCGGCTTGCCTGTAGCCATCGGTTTCGTAGGAATGTTTGTACATTTGGCGTATATTAGCTTGCGCCGTGGAACATCTTATAATCGTAATATGTTACTTTTCTGTGCGGTGGTGGTCGTTCTTGCTGGTGTTATTGATAGTAATTATATAATGAAAGCTACTACTTGGATGTATATGGCTTCAGCGTATGTTTATGTAGATTCGCGATATAACAATGGTGCCATATAAATATTGCCGAAAATATGAATGTATTGGATTTCTTTGTCAAATTATATGCTCCACTTCATAATTATCCGTCGGTGCCTATGAGGGTTTTAACACCATTTCGGGTCGCAGTGCGATATGGTGCGAGGCTTATCTTACCACGATATCTGGCAAAACCGAGTCCAGTTGTATCTAAGCCGTATGCTCGGATAATTGTTTCTTTAACATCGTTCCCTGCACGCATTGATAATGTGTGGCAAGTAGTGGAATGTATGCTACATCAGACTGTTCGTCCTGAAAAGATTCTATTATGGTTGTCGAAGGAACAGTTCCCTAATGAAGACAGCATACCACAGTCGCTCCGTAGTCGCCAAAGTGATCAATTTGAAATTCGCATGGTAGAGGGTGATATCCGTTCTCATAAGAAGTACTATTATATATCGAAAGAATCCCCTGATGCATTGGTGTTCCTCATTGACGATGATATATATTACGATACCCATCTTATAGAACATGTGATGGAAGCGCACCAAAAGGCTCCTAATGCTGTGATTTGTAATTTTGGTCGTCACATAGGACATAACGAAGATGGTAGTCTAAAACCATATAACCAATGGTGCTATGAATTCCATTATTGTGAGGCGGATGACCTGTTCTTCGGTTCGGGTGGAGGAACATTATTTCGCCCCTCTTGGTTCCATGCTGACCTTACGGATATTGACAATGCAATAAGGCTGTGTCCCATAGCTGACGATATTTGGCTAAACGCAATGGCTAGATTGTCGGGTAGGAAAATTATCATACTCAAGAATGGAAAGATACTGCCAGTGTATAGTTGTAATAATGTGGAACTATTCCGAATTAACATGGATGAATCCAAAAATGATGAGCAGATAAGTGCAATCAACAAGTATTATGGAAAGCAGATATTTTGAAGGAGAGAGCGAAAAATTAAAAGTAAGCGTTGTTATCCCATCCTATTGTCCTCAAAACTATACTTTGGAGTGCTTAGAGTCCCTTCGGCAACAGACTCTCGCTCCCGAGAAGTTCGAAGTGCTTGTTATCCTAAATGGTCCGCGTGAACCCTATTATGAATTCTTGAATAAAGCAATGCTAGACAATGGTCGGCTGCTCTATTCATCCGTGGCATCGGCTTGTTCGTCGCGTAACATGGGGATTGACAATGCCAAGGGGGAGTATATCTGCTTTATTGATGACGACGACCGCATTTCTCCCACTTATTTAGAGGAACTGTTAGCCTTGGCTCGTCCCGATGTGGTGTCTGCGAGTAATTTTCTGTCGTTCTATGACGATGGGCATGTAGAAGACCATCCTCGCTATTCACGCGAATACCAGCGCTTTGCTCCGTTGGGTGAACAGCCCTATTACCGTCCCAAGAAAATCTTTTCAGGGCCTTGGATGAAGATGATTCATCGCGATATCATAGGTGAGCGCCGTTTTGATGTGAGTTTCCCGAGTGGACAGGACGCGTTGTTAATGTTTACCATGTCCGACCGAATGAAAAAGGTTTGCTTTACCTCACCGCATGCCATTTATTATCGACGCGAGCGTGCTCAAAGTCTTCATCGTTTGGGGCGGTGGGGACTCGTGCGGAAATATAGTCGTTTGGCATGGGCATACACGCGGATATATCTTCGCCATCCTCGTGACTATAATTTTGGTTTTTACTTTACGCGCCTACTCGCTTCGTGCCACGGAATGGTGGCCAAGACTTAGCGAACCGGTTCTTCTTTGGGTAGGCTTTTTTGTGTGACCACAATGGTTTGGTTCTTTATGAGTCGCAGGTTGGCTGTGGTCTGGATGTTGTGAATAAAGGAGTAGGGGAAGAACTGGTCGTGTTCCTTTTGGGGAATGCCTACACGGTCGATGTCAGCCAATTTGTCGCGGAAAGTGCGTAGAAGGAAAGACGGGCTAAACTTTCTCTTTTTCTGTACTTTTGCCACCGTAAATCCTACTGCAGTGATAATACGGAACAGGCCAGATTTCACGCGATAGGTCATGGCGTAGAACAGAGGGACTCCGTGGCGTTCGCCTTCTGTTACAATGTCCGACCATGCGTTGTGCGTAGCACAGGAGGGCAGGTTGTGGATAGCTCCTGCCGATTTGATATAACGGAATCCTTCGATATGGAAAAATAGATTGTGGGCAGGCGGACTCATCGGGCCTTCCGGGAAACCATGGAAGTCAAAATCAACGGGCTTGAAATTTGGATTTAGGTATCGAATGTCGCTGAAGGTATTTCCATAGGCATTGCCTTCGCCTCCCATCATGTCGGCAAAGTGGCAATAGAAGTCAATATGATGGAAGTGGCAATTACTGGTATGGCAGTACATTTTGAGACCCTGATGGCCATCGTAGCCTTTAATTTTCACAGAATGAACATCAACGGCATAAGAATCCTGTACATAGACGGGATTCGTGAAGTTTTTAATCTCAACATCTTCGACGGACGAATAGGCGCATCGTTTCATGTTGATGGCGTTCCATCCATAATCCATCTCTTGTGTCTGTCCGATTGTGTAGTAGAGGGGGAACCCGTGATGACGGAACAATCCATTCCATCTGCTGTGGATATTGAGATGGCGGATATGGATATCTTCGAGCATTTCAGCATGAAAGAGTGCTGGTTTGTATGTCATCAGACAATCACGCCACAAGGGGCAGGCTAATTCTATCGTCTGTGTATCAACAATTCTTTTTACTTCAACTAACCATTGGAAGGAAGGTGCTTCCTCCGGGCCTGCACGCCTCGCCGTCAGCCATTCCTCGCGTAATGTTTCAACGCCAAGCAGTTCTTTTATGAGATTTCCATCGGGCGTCGTGTTGTACATGCCCAGAAGAACATATCGGCCTATATGACTGCTGTCACTTACATGTAGTAGGGTAGTGCCGGCTGGTGCATCGGCAGTGATGTGGGTCAAGAACGGAGGCGTAAGTATTTTCCCGTCACTTCCAGGGTCGGAAAGCGAACTACTCTCCTTATGTGTCGGAAGAGGTTTCCTGAAGTTCAATCCCCAAAACTGGTTGCTGGGCTGTAAGGCCTCACCGGTAGTAATAAAGAATGGGGATAGCCAAGGATTACGATGTCCCTCGATGGTCGTACCTCCATTAACAAACTCAGTTAGTAGATTTCCCTGTTCATCGGCTTCGCCTTCAAGGGTGATGTGGGAGTGGTTTATCTGAAGAAACCGTTTCTGCCCGTGCAGGTTAAACAGATACCTCCCTTTTGGAAAAAATAGGCATCCTCCGCCTTGTTCTCCAATATGGTCAATCAAGGCTTGGACATCATCTATGACATCTTTTTTAGAGTTGGGAAGTATTCCGTGCTCGGTGACATTAATGTGTGGTAGGGCGGTAGCCTCTTGTCGTGTAGTTCGGGGACGAACACCATTACCTATAGGCTTCCGATGGAATCGATGGGCTATGAAAAGAGGTTTCCCGTGTACAACACCGAAAGGGGAATTGCGAACATAGCATCCTGCGAGGAAAAAAGGAAAGAGAGAAGGAGTGCCGATTCTTTCTGTCGCATAACCCAAGGTGATGATGAACGCGATTCGGATACAGAAAGAAGTGGATGCATGGGTGGGGGACAATCGAGCCAGAATCCACTCTATGATAGCCGTAATTAAGAGAGAAGAAATCCATAGAATTATCCAGGATAGTGGACTTATGGTAAGCAAGTCTGTTATGAATAGGCCGATGCCTAAAAGCGTTGCCGCATAGGTAATCCATTGGGCTGGCTGGATACGATAGTTGTAGCCTCGACTCAAGAGCCGCAACTCATTCAGCTGTACCTGAAGGCCAGTCAGATAGGCCAATAGAGAAAGGAGGATGTAAAACATATTATCGCCAGAGGTTGGCAATCCAGTTGGTCATGCGCTTTGTAAAGTAGGTGGGAAGGAAGATGAAGAAAAGATAGAGGTATGAGGTGGGGGCGCAATAGCCAAAAATATGTTGATAGACGCGCGCGTTGTAAGGAATAAGTTTCAGTTTGTTGGCTGATACGGATTCGGGAACCTTGCGATAGATGGCAAGTGGTTCAATCATCCCGTAAGCTCTCTCGCATTTCTTCAATATGGTGAGGAATAAAGCCCAATCCTGACGCTTGCGAATAGTGGGCATGAAGAACTTTCCAAAGCGTTTGGTGTCATAAATGGCCGTTAAGCAACCAATCTTGTTGTCGTGTTTTAGTTCGTTAAGGGTAACTGAACGAGGAGCAATGACAATACCTGTCTGCTCGTCGTCTGCACCGCAAACCAGATAACTGCTGAAAGTCAGGCAATACTTGTGCTTGCGCATGAAGGCAATCTGTTTCTCTAACTTTTCCGGCATCCAACGGTCATCGCTGTCGCAGAAAGCAATGTATCGTCCACGGGCTTCACGGATACTATTGTTTCGTGCAAAACCAGGGCCATTGTTTTCTGGCAAAAGGAAGATGCGTACGCGTTTGTCTTTTTCTGCGTATGCCTTCAGCAGTTCTATGGTTTCGGGGTCGGTGGAATTGTCGTCGGTGATAAGCAACTCAAGCCGTCTGTAGGTTTGGCTTAGGACACTATCAATACTTGCGCCAATATATCTACTGGCGTTATACGACGGCATGATTACTGAAACCAAATCCTTCCTCGCTTGCTTCATCCCCTATTTTATATATGTATATAACGCAACTACCGTAAGGAAATTGTGTGTAACAGCATTTTTTTGAGTTGATACTACATATATTGTTCTTGCGTCACAATTGTGACGCAAGTCGAGAAAAGCTATCTTTGAGAAAAAGGAACACTTCACATCTCTTGCGTCACAATTGTGACGCAAGGAGCGTGGCAGGCAGATGTCATCTCATAAGCCTTTTGTATTAATACTTACGGAAGGTAAGTTTGGCATCATCGGTGCTAAGCTGCATTCGCTTCTTACTGAGCGCATCGATATTGAAAAGCCCGTTGGAAGGCACGCCATATTGGGCAAGGTCAGTCAGGGGGCATTCTTCGTCATCGGGCCACACTATAGTCTTTCCAACGATTAATTGATTGCCGGCATGTGTGAAATAGGAAAGGTGGTATGTATCAGAACCTGTTTGTTGAAACTTCATGAGTTTTAACTGGAAACTATAGTAAATGCCATCTTCGTTTGTAGCGATAATATTTCCTGTGGCTTTGTCTCGCCATTCTGTCATTTGCCACATGCCGTCAAGATCTCCGTTCTCATCCCATTTCCATTCGTCACAACTCGAAAGGGAAGTAAGGAGTATCAATAGAATACAATGTATTATATAGGTCGCTTTTTTCATGATGCTTATTTTTTCTTCATCTGTCCTTGATAGCTAATCGTAAGCATTCCTCCCTTGCTGTTTCCTAAGAGCGACCCGCTATTCTGTCCATAAGAGAAGGTCAGACTAAGTCCCTTTGCTCGGCGAGGAGAATAGGTCCCTTCGACGAGAAGGAATTTACCCCTTTGGGGATTGTTGTGGGGCTGACTATAAGTACCCAAACTTTTTTCATGAGTAAAAAGTATGCGATAATAGCCCTCTTTGCATGGATGCCCTTCGAGGCCGACATGATGAGCAGTGATACGATTATCTGTGAAGACTATTTTTTTGTTGGTATTGTACAAAGGAGATAGAATTAGCGGGTTTCCCATACTGAATCCGGCATGTTGCCATCCTCCATAAATGTGATGGTTGTAATAATTATCTACCGCGCTGACTTGTTCTGGTAATATGGCGTTGGCGTCATGGTAGATAGGACCGCTTTGGTCTGCTGTCCGTAAGTATTCATAAACCATAGAAGAAACGACGGGGTTAGAGGGTAAATTGACCTCTGCTCCATAGAGCATGTCTTTCCAAGGGTATTGCAAAAAGAGCATGCTATGATCTTCGAAGAAATGCTCAGCGTAGAGGCTCATTCCCCAACCTTTTCCATAAAAGTCGAGGCGGAGATGCCAACTGCCTAATTGATTACCTTCAATATTGGCATAATTACCATCGTTTGTGTCACTTCCTCCTGGGATGAAAGCATGCCAAAAGGCTTTGCCCCCATGTGGTAGCTTTTGGTGAGAGTCGAAATCGCCAGTATGGTCTGCGCGATCACGCAAATTCCACGCTTCCCCTCCGAACTGACAACTCATTTCAAGTCCAGCAGTCACCGTCATGTGGGATTTCTTGGGATTCCCGATACGAAGAAGTCCTGCTTTGGAGTGGTATAGAGAATTGGCCGTATAGAGACTTGTTTTGTGCGTGAAATCTTTTTGCCAACGGTTGTCTGTGTAAATACCATATGCAATATGAGCCTTAATAGCGAGCCAATTTTTAGTTCCAGGTATTGCCAAGAAATCTGGGAGCTCGAGCCGTATCATGGGTAGGGGACGGGCGTTGATGCCTGAAGTCATACCTCCCGTGGAAAGATGCTGGTTTTTTAATTCCGATGGGCGCTCTTTTTGTCCGATGCTTAAACGGATGCCCTTGAACTGAAAATCGGTGTATAGTTGTTGCAAGACAATATTGCTGGAGGCACGACCATTGTATTTCACCATTCCGACAATGTCTGCACCATAGCCGATACGCCATTTGCGTAGGCTGTCTGCTTCGGCATCTCTTTGGATACTTGCTCTTAACAGGGCTGCATTACATTCTAATCTTCCTAATCCGTAATGGTTATTGGTGAGCCAAAAAGGAGATTTCTCATCGTCGGCTCCTATACTACCCTGTAGCGTGGCGGTATAATAGATACCGTCAATATGATTGCCTGCTTGAACCCGTAAGGGCAGGCACATGGTTAAGAATATGATTGTAAGGGGAATCCTTTTCATCCATTAGATTCCTTCCCGTTGTCTTGGTAGTTCCCATATACACCATAGTGACCATAATGGCTGTATTTGCCATAGTACCCGTATTTTCCGCGTACACCATATTTCCCATAGCCATAATAGTAGCCATACTTTTTCTTCTTAAAGTCAATTCCATTCAATACCAAATTGATTTTGGGCATTTTGTTTTCGTTTTTGATAGAATTGACGAGTCCGAAGTTGGCCTTTATGCTATAGTCAGCACGAACAACGAATAATGTGGTGTCTGCAATTCGCGCCATCTCTAATGTGTCACTTACCAGACCGATGGGTGGCGTGTCCAAAATGATGTAATCGTATTTGTTCTTTAAATGCTTAATTCCTTCGTCAAGCAATGGACGCGAAATCAACTCCGTGGGATTTGGTGGGATAAGTCCAGCGGGGAGCACATCCAGATTTTTATTGATGAGTCCATGGTGGATGTTGTCATTTAAGATGTCATAGTTTGGTTCGTCAAGTGCTAAAAAGGAGGTGATACCCTTCTCGTTTTGCTTAATATTAAACACATTCCTAAGCCTGGGCTTACGAATATCGAGTCCAATCAAAAGGACATGTTTGCCTAATAAAGACAGGGACATCGCAAGATTGCATGCGATAAAGGTTTTCCCTTCTCCTGGGATGCAAGAAGTACAAAGAATAACTTTCTCGGAACCGCTTAGGACAAAACGGAGAAGATTGGTTCGTAATCCTCGGAAGGATTCTTCCATCATGTCGTTTTTGTTCTCGTTAACTACAATACCATTGCCATCAATGTTATTGTCAAAAGCCATAGGAACATCTGCAAGAATGGGGATCGAGGTCAGTCTTTCAACATCATCGCGTCCTTCGATGCGATAGCGCAAGAGGCTTAGGAGAATAAGAAGGACTATGGGTGCAGCGCATCCGATGCCTAAGGCAGTTAACAGAATCTTTTTTTCGTCAGGGGAAACCTTACCCATCGGTCGAGGCTCGTCAATTATACGAGCCTTTGTCGCAGTTGAGGCCAAGGATATGAAGTTCTGCTCGCGTTTCTGTAAAAGCATGAGGTAAAGTTCGGCCTTGATACCTTGCTGTCGTGTGATGTTCGTTAGGATTCGTTCTTGTGTGGGAGTTTCAAATACCTGACGATTGAATTTCTGATATTGTGTGTCGATACTATTCTTGCGGATGAGCAGTTCTTGATGAACGGATTTTAGCGAAGCCTCAATCATGGGTAGCATATCGTCAATCTGGCTGGTCAGTCGAACGACAGATGGGTTGGTCTCGGTAGTGGTTTTGAGCAACCGTTTGCGGCGAGTCACCAACTCGTTGTATTGCTCAATACTAGAGTTTAGAGTTGAATTGTTAACTCCGAGATTTGAGGGAATGGCTTCGCGCTTGTTTTCGGGATTCTCAATATAGTCGGTCAATGCCTTGAGCAGGATGAGTTGTATCTGCATGTTAACTTGTTCCTGCTGATATTGCTGGGTATGTGAGAAGGCAGCAGAGGCATTGTTAGGCAGGTTGATAAGTTCGTTGTCTTTTTTAAATGTCTCAATCCCTATCTCGGCAGAGTCGAGTTCTGCACGAATAACTTCGATGCGCTCTGCGATAAACTTTTCCGTTTTGCGTGCCACTTCGTTCTTGTCTTCGTTGGCATCTTCGTTGTAACTGTCAATTAATTGTGACAGGTAGTCGATGGCTCGGTCTATTTTAGTGTCGAAGAATACAAGGTTGGAAGTGGTAGTGGTTGTCCTATCTTTGTCAGAAGTGCCGAGTCGGGATGCATACTGGCGCGCCGCATCGATTAGGGGAGAGATGGTGACATACAATTCCTTGCCCTTTGGTATTGAGAAGCCTGGGTTTTGTTGGAAAATCAGGGTTCCTCCTGCGGTTTGTAGGGTGGCGGGATAACTGGAAATGTCCTGAGAGAAAGGATGCCTACCACCAACGCGGCCTTTCACATGAATGCCCTTGCCCTGAGTGGTAATGGTCATTTGGATGGAAGTGTGAAGGTTCTCCAAATCGGCCTCGGCGATATCTACAAGAATTGGAGTATCGTGATATAGTTCGGCGTCCTTTACACGCCCTTCGAGAGAGTACGAAGCATATAGTTTCAAGGCTTTGGCAACTTTCTTGGCAACGGCTGTACTTTTCATAATCTCCAGTTCGTTCTCGAAACTTCCAGCCATAGCGATAGTACCCATTTCCTCGAGCCCACTATATCCTCGGCCCGAACTACGACGATTTGAAGAAGCGTTCTTGATAAGTACCTTTACCCCTGCGGAATATACAGGAGGCGTGTATCGCAGATATATCTTTGCACAGGCAAAGCAAATAAACATGGAAAGGAGAATCCAATACCAGTTTAGATAAATCATCGTAATGATACTTTGGATATCAAAACTTGATTTCTCTTCTTCGTTTTCTATGCTGCTTGAAATATAGTCTGCCATGGTGTTAGCTTGATTTAAACAACTATCTATCGGGCAAAGATACTCATTTTCTTTTAGAAGGGAAAAAAGTTGGGGGAAAAACAGCAAACAAGTGTATGTTTTGCGCGCGAAAGATTGTTTATACAGAGATTAATGCTTAAATTTGTACACTTCAAAAAGGAGAAGAACTATTGAAAAGAATTCCATGAGGAAAATAGATATAGAGGAGTCGAGGTTGCTTAAATGGGTGATAACCCTGTTAGATATTACCTTGGTTTCCGTGTGCTTAGCGATTTGCTACTTTTTTTATGCAACAATCAATCCACCGGTTATAAAGGACGTGGATTTACAGGTGTATCTTGTCGTGGCTATCTTGTGCTATTTGCCCACGCCGATGATATTCCCGATGATTCTGTTCGAACGGTCTGCTCGCGGAGACAGGGTGGTTGAGCGTGCATTTCAAATAGCCTTGATACATATTATCACGATGTTTAGTGCCTTGTTCCTGCTGAAACAGGTGGCTATCGCGCGTATTCTACTGATAACATTCTTCTTCCTCTTTGGAGGATTGTTAACCTTGGAGAGGTTGATGATATTATATTCCATTCGCCATTTCCGTAGTATTGGTAAGAATGCCCAACATGTGTTGTTCGTGGGAAGTGTGGAGGAGATGAAAGAATTGTACGAACACATGCAGAACAAGGAATTCGGTTACAATGTCGTGGGACTCTTTACAGATACAGATGGGAACGAAAGGATAGAAGGGCTTGAAACACTGGGCGGCGCGGATGAGGCTATGGCATACCTTGAATCTCATCCCTATGTGAATGCCGTGTATTGCACGATGTCCCATGTGTCGAAGGATACGGTTATTGCGCTGTATAAATATTGTGAGAACAACCTTATCCGCTTTTATGTCCTTCCGATGTATGTGGGATATCTACGCCGACATATGCGTGTGTCTCATGTAGGTAGTACAATGCTGCTCTCGCCTCGCCGTGAACCTTTGCGCCAATTCGAGAACCGGCTGTTGAAGAGAGCGGTAGACTTCGTGGTTAGTGCTTTGTTCTTGCTGACCGTGTTCCCTATTGTCTATATCGTAGTCGCAATTCTCATTAAGCGTCAAAGTCCTGGGCCGATAATCTTCGTGCAGAAGAGAAATGGCCTGAACGGAAAAGAGTTTAATTGTTACAAGTTCCGCTCTATGTTTGTGAATGGGGAGGCAGATCAGACACAGGCAACGGAAGACGACGAGAGAAAGTTCCCCTTTGGCGATTTTATGCGTCGGCGGAATATAGATGAGTTGCCTCAATTCGTAAATGTGCTTTTGGGCGACATGAGTCTCGTCGGGCCGCGCCCTCACATGCTTGCCCATACTGAAGAGTATAGCCGTATCGTCAACAAGTATATGGTGCGCCACTGGGTCAAGCCAGGCATGACTGGATGGGCACAGGTGAATGGATTCCGCGGAGAGACAAGGACTGTGGAACAGATGGAACAGCGCGTGAAAGCCGATATATGGTATGTAGAGAATTGGAACTTCTGGCTTGATGTGCGAATCATTTGGCGAACCATCGTGAATACTATGTTCCATCGAGACGAGAACGCATATTGACAGGGACGGAAGAATAGTATCGCGGGGGCTGATGGAATAGTATTGCGAGGACTGAAGGAATAATATTGATAAGTAGAAAAGATTAATATAGCGAAAGAAATGTCATTACTAAAGAGATTGTTCGGAAGAAAGCAAGAACAAGTGCGAATAGGCGGTATGGAGGACTTTATGACGCTTGTTCGTGTATATTATCAGGCTACCATGGCTTCGAAACTGGGAATATCCAATCTTGCCGTGTTTCCTGATTTGCGAGTGTTTAAGCAAACATTGAAGGTGCAGACCGTCAATAACAAATTGGGCGTAGGAGAGAAAAAGAAGTGCCAACGGATGTTGTCCGAGATGTACGGAGTCAGTGATAACTTCTTCAAGGAGGCTGACGAAAGCCTTAAAAAGCGTTGTCGTAACATCAATGAGGTGCAAAGTTATTTCCTTGTCTTCCAGGATTTCAGCCAGAACCTAATGATGGCTATGGGACAGTTGATGCAGTGGAAATTGCGTTTGCCGAGTTTCTTCCAGAAGGCTTTGCGCGGGATGACGGAGAAAACCATACATGATGTACTGACGAAAAACGACTGGAGCGACGATGCCATGCGTCGTAGCGTAGTAGCCATCCGCAAGGCGCAGGCCACTCTGGGTTATAGCGAGTCTTGGATGGTAGAATATTCCCATACATTGCTGATGCTGGCAAAGAAAGAGCCGCGAAATAAAATAGACGAAGAAGGAAAGTAAATCTGTAAAATATTTTGCAGCGAGTAGAAAAAAGACTATTTTTGTAAGCAGATTGGGAAAAGTTTGTTGTTATGACTGTTCAAGAACACGAATTGATACGCCAACTTGAAACTCGCGTAAGGCAGTTGCTCTTGCAAGATAAAGGATTGCAGGAGAAATATCGTGCGTTGGAGGAGCAAATCGCAGCGCGTGATAAGCAAATTGGTGAACTCTTGTTCCAGAATCAGGAATTGGAAAAGCAATACTCCACATTAAAGGTAGCCAAGATGCTTGAACTTAGCGATAGCGACACTCGCAATGCGCGTCAGCGAATTAATCATTTGATGCGCGAAGTGGACAAGTGCATTGCATTGTTGAAGGCTTAACGAAATAGAATATCCATGGCACTAAACGACCCTCTATCGATAACCCTGAAATTTGGTAGCCGTACCCTTCCTATGGTTGTGGAACGGAGTGACGAGTTTATATATCGGGAGGCTGAAAAGTTGATTAATAGCCGTTTCAGTTACTATGCCTCAAAATACCCCAATCAAGGAAACGAGATGTATCTCTTGATGATGGCATTGGATATCGCCGTGCGCCTCAAACGCATGGAGACGGATGCAGACCCTGAACCAATGGAGAAGGCGCTCTCAACTCTTATCACTGAGGTTGAGCAGTCGTTGCTCTAACGGGATGAAAAGTATATAATGAAGAAGAGAATTTGACACATGACGCCCCGCAGTCCTAGGATTTTAGCGATAGGATGTAGGCCGCGTTTTTACTAACTAAATAAAAACAAAAAACGAATCATGATAGTATATGTCATAGTAGCAATTGCCATATCGGTGGTTATTGTGGGCTTATGGGCAGTATATTTCTTTCGTGCACTTTTGCCTGCCAAGATAAAGGGACTTGAAGCTCAGGCCCGTCAGCAGGTGGAACAAGAGGCAGAGGTGATTAAGCAAAAGAAACTGCTCGAAGTAAAGGAAAAGTTCCTGAACAAGAAGGCTGAACTCGAAAAAGAGGTTCAGCAGCGTAATCAGCAAATCCAGCAGGGTGAGAATCGTGTAAGACAGCGTGAGCAGAGCCTCAATCAGCGTCAGGACGAGTTGAACCGTAAGAAACAGGAGATAGAAAACTCTCGCATGCGCCTAGAGAGCCAGCAGGCTGCCCTTGAACATAAGGAACAGGAATTGCAGGAGCGCCAAGAGAATCTACTTGAGCAGGAGCGCACCAAACTGGAGGAAATATCGGGGCTGAGTGTGGAAGAGGCTCGTGATCGCCTTGTAGAGAGTCTTAAAGATGAGGCAAAGACACAGGCTCAAGCATATATCAATGAGATTGTGGACGATGCCCGCATGACGGCTAACAAGGAAGCCAAGCGTATCGTTATCCAGACAATTCAGCGTGTGGCAACCGAAGCCGCTGTGGAGAATAGCGTTACGGTATTCCACATTGACAACGACGATGTGAAGGGGCGTGTAATTGGCCGTGAAGGTCGTAATATACGGGCGCTCGAGGCAGCGACTGGAACTGAAATCGTAGTAGATGACACCCCTGAAGCAATTGTGATTAGTGGTTTCGACCCTGTTCGTCGCGAAATATGCCGTTTGGCATTACATCAGTTGGTGGCTGACGGCCGTATTCATCCTGCTCGTATAGAGGAGGTTGTTGCCAAGGTGAAGAAGCAAGTCGATGAAGAGATACTTGAGACAGGAAAGCGCACAGCGATAGACCTCGGTGTGCATGGCTTGCATCCGGAACTCATCCGTATTGTAGGTAAAATGAAATACCGTTCATCTTATGGTCAGAACCTTCTCCAGCATGCTCGCGAAACCGCAAATCTTTGTGCAGTAATGGCAAGCGAGTTGGGCCTGAATCCGAAGAAGGCTAAGCGTGCAGGTTTGTTGCATGATATCGGTAAGGTGCCCGACGAGGAACCCGAAATGCCGCATGCTTTGTATGGAGCCAAGTTGGCCGAGATGTATAAGGAAAAGCCCGATATCTGCAATGCAATTGGTGCCCACCATGATGAAATGGAAATGGAAACGCTGATTGCTCCCATTGTTCAGGTCTGCGATGCTATCTCTGGTGCCCGTCCTGGTGCTCGTAGGGAAATCGTGGAGGCATATATCAAGCGTCTGAAGGACTTGGAGAATATCGCAATGTCTTATCCTGGCGTGACGAAGACCTATGCTATTCAGGCAGGTCGTGAGTTGCGTGTCATTGTTGGGGCAGATAAGATTGACGACAAGCAAACCGAGAAACTCTCCGACGAGATAGCATTGAAGATACAGAACGAGATGACTTATCCTGGACAGGTAAAGATTACGGTTATCCGTGAGGTTCGCTCTATAAGTTTTGCAAAATAATATAAAATAGAGAGTCCTATGATTATTGCTGTGGATTTTGATGGCACAATCGTTCAGGATAACTATCCTTTAATAGGAAAAGAACGCCCGTTTGCCATGCAGACATTAAGAATGCTGCAGGATGAGGGGCATCAACTTATCTTGTGGACGGTTCGTAAGGGGATTCAACTTGATGAGGCGGTGGAATGGTGTCGTGAGCGTGGAGTTGAGTTCTATGCCGTCAATAAAGATTTCCCAGAGGAAGATGAACAGCAGAACGAGCGTTATAGCCGCAAGATAAAGGTGGATATATTTATTGACGACCGTAATGTAGGCGGCCTTCCAGACTGGGGGGTGATTTATCAGATGATACATGAAGATAAAACCCTTGAGGAAATCCTTTCGGAGGGAAGCGGACGGTGTAAGAACAAGCGAAAGTGGTGGCAGTTTTAATGTGCCATTAAATAAAGAATCTTGGTATATGAAAAAGATAATCGTATTGTTGTCGCTGGTCGTGCTTATGTTAAGCATGACGGGATGCGTAAGCCAAAAGAAGATTCGATATTTCCAGGGGGCAGACACTTTGTATGCCGAAGCACAGCGTATAACACAACAATATGAGATGCGACTGAAGCCAGCAGATCAGATATATATTAAGGTAACATGTTCTGAACCAGAATTGCTTTCGATTTTCTCGCAAGGTGTGGCTTTCGGAAACAACGCTAACACAGGTGGTGTAAGTTATACGACGGGCCTTAATGCCGTAAATGGATTTACCATTGATAACGAAGGAATGGTTAATCTGCCGAAGTTGGGTAAGGTCCTTGTTTCAGGACTAACGACGGAGGAGTGTGCTAAGAAAATAGAAACACACATACGAGAGGATGCCCAAATCTCGGATGCAGAAGTGACGGTATATTTGTTGAACGCTCGTGTGACGGTGATTGGCTCAGCGGGTTCGTCAAGAGTGGTTAATCTAACGAGTGAACGCAACACAATAGTGGACATCTTGGCACAATGTGGCGATATCGCAGATACGGGCCATCGCTATAATATTAGGCTTTTCCGTGAGAATAACGGTATGCGAAAGATGTATAAAGTTGACTTGACGAAGGCTGATGTGTTTCAGAACCCAGCTTATTATGTACAGCAAAACGACTTGATTTATGTCGAGCCGAACAAGAGCAAGAGTGTCAAGTCAAGTGCCTTCTATACATTTATGTCGGCAGGAACAAGTATTCTTGCAGCAATTATGTCCTGCATATCCTTTATCTATATATTTAAAAAATAGATCTTTATCCTTAGTAACTTATGTTCCACTCCTGCCATTCGGTGGGAGTGGTTCTTTCTAAGGTGGATAGGTCAAGTTCTGGTAGCCAGTATCCTGCATCGACTGAGCGTAGCCCTTTAACGCGGAAATAGTCTCCCGTACGCCCTTGTACCATTACACATTGGCGGAAATGCTCTCTTTGGTAATAGAGGCTTAATGCTTTCTGGATGGATGATGTGTGCAACTCTATGGGAATACAAGCATTTGCATTCTCACAGTTCGGGTCGTCGGAAAGTAAGATGTTGGTTTTATAACTCGTTTCGGCTTCGAAGATGGGATTTTTCATTGTACTATAGGTGCTTCCCACGGCATAGCCGATGAACCAGTAAGGTTTATGATTGGGAACATTCTCGTTGAGAACATCCATTACGGAATAGGGAGACAACTGTGTCCCGTTCCCGATGGATATAGGCGTGATATATTCAATACTGGAATCGCTCTCAGTATCGGATTCAACATCAATCTTCTCGCAGCCGGAGAATAAGAAAAGCAGAGTGGCAACCCAGAAAAGATGTTTCATTCCTCCTCAGTGAATGTGTCGCGTAGTTTGCTTAGTTTCTCTCGCATGTTGATGTTCCTTGCATGTATGTCAAAATACATGTGAATGTAAACACATAAAACCAAGAAAAACCAGCCGAGAAGTATGTAAATAATCAGATTCATATTAATAAGTATAACTCACATCGTTCCATTTGTCTGTTTTTAGGGACAAATTAAAATTTGACATCCCCAATCCATCGGTAAAGAATGAGCCTGTATAAGTAGTCTTCTGATTGATTTTCATTGGGACATTTGTAAAGGTCCTGCTGCGTATTTCTTCATCAGCCCCATTGAGCGCTGAGGCCACAAAAGTCATAGTCGAACTATTGCTTGTCAGGAAGGTATAAACCGTAATCGCCAAATCAGTTGTTCCTGCAAATGATGATACATCGTAGGTGTAACTTCTTTCTTCGGCTTCATCTGCAAATCCTGTTAGGGCATTAAGATGATGCCCACCACCATTGGCTGTAACGACCATCTTGCTTAAGTCTGCAGGAACATCGTAACTACTTTTCAGTCTGAAGGCAGCAACAGCGCGGGACAGCGTGACGGCCTTTGTTGTCGTCGTGCTGGCGGAAATGTTCAGGTCTATTTTCGTAAGGAATAAGTCGGGAACATAATTGTCTGCGAAGTAGATACCCTCTACCGAACTTAGGTTCGCCTGACGACTACCTGCATATCCGAGGAAAACAACGATGTAATTTCCATAAGGTAGAGTGACAGAGAAACTCCCGTAGTCCTCGTCTCCTGTGTTCTTCTGCTCAGAGGTGATGAGCGCGTGAGATTCGCTATCGTAAACGGCGATGTCCAAATGTGCTAAAGATGTGGCAGAGGTGGCGGCAGCAAATAAGGCTGGCGCATTGGCGGCCACATCGTCAAGACTTGACTGCTCGTAGTTCGTTACATAGAAGGTAATGTTCTTGTTGCCGTCAATAGTTGTATCGTCATCATTACAGGCAGTCAGCAACACACTGGCGATTGCCAATAGAAAAATCCGAAACTTCATAGAATGTGTGATTATAGGTCTGCGATGGTCGTTTCGCCATCTATTGCCGATAGGCTTGCGCGTAGTTGTCGTATTTTGTCCCAGTTAATATTCTCTTGAGCCCAACTGTGTGAGATGCGTCCGTTGCCTTGATTGTCGAGCCGATGAATAATATTGTTGATGGTGATACGGTGGATGTCCTGACTGGGTTGGTAGAATTGTCGGGTTCCAGAGTCGTCATTCGTTTCGCTCAGTAGTCCTGAGGCAGCCAGTTCGTAAAGAAGGCCCTGCACCAGCGAGTGGGGTAGTTTTGTTTCGCTCGCCAGCGTGTGTATCGTATAGGGCGGCATCCCTTCGCTAAAACGATGGGCAATACGCGAAAGCAACAAGATACATAATGAATCGTGGTCGCACCGCGTTAGATTCTGCGAGTCTTTGTTGAACGCATATTCGTCCACACTCTGATTGGCGTAACTGATTTGTGCTCCGATAAGACAGATAATCCAAGAGATGTTGAGCCAAATCATAAACATAGGCAACGCCGCGAATGAACCATATATGGCATTATAACTCGAGAGCACAATCTGATAATGGATATAAAGGTATTGCACAACCTGAAAGAGTACGCCGGCAAGGAAACCGGGGAACAGGGCAACACGCCATTTCACATGTGTGTTGGGCATGAACTAGTACAAAGCCACGAAAGCAATACCCCAAAGCAGCACGGGCGTGTATTGTATCACGAACTCCATCGTGTTGGACAGAATCTGATAGTCGCTGATTTGGCTTGCAAGGGTAATCATGAAGATGGAGAAACCACTCGTTACCACAATGAGGATAGGCAACACGAAGAAGATGGCAATGTAGTCGAGACAACGGCGGTAGATGTTGCGCGAAGAACGAACATGCCAAATCGTATTGAATGCCGTTTCGATGTTGCTGGTCAGCATCACAACCGTATAGAGCAACAACAATAGGCCAAATCCCAGGAAGATGCCGCTGTGCGTATGTGCCAAATAGGAATCGATAAACCCGAAGACGGTATCGGCAATATCGGGGCTGACGGAGAGGTTCTCGCGAAGTTGCTCTTCAATGACCGAACCGAAACCAAACCCACGCGCAATGGCAAAGATGATGGCAAGAACGGGAACGGCAGCCAGCATACAACTATAGGTCAAAGCGGCAGCATAACTGGCAAGGTTGTTCTGCGTGAATCCATTTGCTGTGATAATGGATCGTTTCAGGAAGCCCACGCCGACGCGCTGGGCAAAATTTAGTGTATTGCTATTCACTCGCCAGATGTCGCGGCTCATGAATCTTTTGATTTGGTTGATGGTTATCATTTTCTTCTGTACGACTGTGCGTTTTTATCATGGTAAAATAGAGGAGAGTCTGCCTGTAAGCCGGGTTCTGTGTTGTCCCGAGGGACAATGCCTGCCATTTATCCACGACCATTGTCACCAATAGCCTCTATCGTTCTACCCTCCAGCTCGGACGAGCAGCCCTCAAGCGCTGGTATACATGAACTTTCAACATCCGGAATGTACAGCACGCATGTCACCATGCGTCTGGTGGGCTCTTACCCCGCCTTCTCACCCTTGCCTCGCGGCGGTTGTTTTCTTCTACATTGCTCAAGCCCTCGCGGACTTCTTCCCGTTAGGAAGCGGATTGCTCTATGTTGCCCGGACTTTCCTCTTGCTCCGTATAGAAGCCAGCGGCAAGCCGGCAGACTTTCGCTCTGACTGCAAATTTAATTATTTTGGGTGAGACGCGAAAGAAAATATCTGGAAAGATTTGGATTTAACGAATGTAAAAAGTCCTGTCGGAATCGTTAAATACTACCAAAAACAGGTGTGCGCTCATCCCTCATACAAACTTTTGCCTTAAATTTGTGTCAAGGAAAATGTATGCATAAACCGAATTGTATAATTAACTAAATAATTAAAGTAAGGAGACAATATGAATCAGAAAACAAGAAACTGGATTGGTGCTGCTACTTTGATATTAGGTAGTAGCGTTGTTACTGCTGCAGTGGTTGGTAATCGCGACCTAAGTATCCCCGAACCAGAGCCTGTGTCTGCTCCTGTAGCGGTTTCGAGCGCTTATGTGGATTTGTCCACGGCTGCTGAGACTGCGGTCAATAGCGTGGTATATATCTCCGTGACCATCGAGGGAAAGACACAGAGAGTACAGGTTCAAGATCCCTTCGAAGATTTCTTTGGCGACTTCTTCGGCTTTGGCCAGCGTCGTCAGCAACCTCAACAGCGCGAGTACAAGCAACCCGACCGTCATGGTGCGGGTAGTGGTGTGATTATCAGTACCGACGGCTATATTGTTACCAACAATCATGTTGTAGGACAAGCCGACGAGATTAGTGTTAAGTTGAACGACGGAAGGGAGTTTAACGGTCGCATTATCGGTACAGACGAAACGACCGACCTCGCTTTGGTAAAGATTGATGCAAAAGACCTTCCTGCCATCAAGATTGGCAATAGCGATGATTTGAAACTGGGGCAATGGGTATTGGCCGTAGGCAACCCGTTCAACCTTCAAAGTACCGTCACAGCAGGTATCGTTAGCGCTAAGGCTCGCTCCTTAGGCGCAAATGGCGTGGAGAGTTTCATTCAGACCGATGCTGCCATCAACGCGGGCAACTCGGGTGGAGCACTTGTGAACGAGCGTGGCGAACTTGTGGGCATCAATTCGATGATTTACAGTCAGACGGGTTCCTATGCAGGCTATGGTTTCGCTATTCCCACAACGATTATGAACAAAGTGGTAAGCGACCTGAAGGTGTATGGTACCGTCCAGCGTGCTATTCTGGGCGTTCAGGGTGGTGATGTCAGTCGTTATATCGATGCAGAGAAGGCAAAGGGCAACTCTCCCGACTTGGGAACCGTGACTGGTGTATATATCAACAAGGTGACGGACGGAAGTGCGGCAGAAGAAGCCGGCTTGGAACAGGGCGATGTGATTACGCGCATTAGCGGGAAGGAAGTCTCGAAAATGAGCGAATTGCAGGAGCAGATTGCCCAACACAAACCTGGCGACAAGGTAAAACTGAACTACATCCGCAACAAAAAGGAACATTCCGCAGAAGTTACGCTTCGCAACGCTCAGGGAAGCACGAAGGTGCTGCAGGAGGTTGACCTCGACCAACTCGGCGTGAACCTAAAGCCGCTCACGGACGAGGAAAAGAAAACCTTGGGCGTTAACTATGGTTTGTCCATTAATGCTATCCGCAAGGGAAAGATGGCCGATGCTGGTGCCACAAAGGGTACGATACTTTTGCAGGTGAACGACCGCAAGCTGGAAACCGTTGACGACTGGGAAGAAGTTGTGAAGGCGGCCAATCAGAGTAGTGACCGCACGCTGTGGATAAAAGCCTTGAAGCCCAGCGGCCGTAAGGTATCGCTCGTTGTGGAATTAGATGAGTAAGGCATAAAGTTTAGAGGGTTAATAAAGAGAGAGGGGCGAATGCATTAAGCATCCGCCCCTCTGTTTATAAAGTATTACTATCGCTTATACGATACTTCGTGCATCTTTTACACGATGCTTTGTGTCATCATGTGGAAAAACCTTGGCTTCGCCGAGCTTTCCTTACACGATGCCCTGAGCCATCATGGCCTTGGCAACCTTCATGAAGCCAGCCACATTGGCACCCTTTACATAGTTAACATAGCCGTTGGGCTCCTTACCATACTTCACGCAGTTCTGGTGGATGTTCTCCATGATAGCGTGCAGACGATTGTCAACCTCTTCGGCAGTCCAGCTCAGGCGCTCAGAGTTCTGGCTCATTTCGAGACCTGATACTGATACACCACCAGCGTTGGCAGCCTTACCGGGAGCATACAAAATCTTAGCCTCCTGGAATACGCGGATGGCACCGGGAGTAGAAGGCATGTTGGCACCCTCGCTCACAGCGATAACGCCGTTGGCAACCAGTGTCTTTGCTGCTTCCTCGTTAATTTCGTTCTGAGTTGCAGAAGGCAGAGCGATGTCGGCTTTCTCAGCCCAGGGCTTAGCGCCCTCAACATACTTCACGCCATACTTCTCAGCGTATTCGCGGATACGGCCACGATATACATTCTTCAACTCCATAATGTAGTCCAACTTTTCGCGGTCGATACCGTTGGGATCGTAGATGTAACCGTTAGAGTCGCTCATGGTGAGCACCTTGCCACCCAACTGCAGAACCTTCTCAGCAGTGTACTGTGCAACATTACCAGAACCAGAAATCAGCACGGTCTTACCCTTTACGCTGTCACCCTTGGTCTTCAGCATCTCCTGGAGGAAATATACATTTCCGTAACCGGTAGCCTCAGGACGGATGAGTGAACCACCGAACTCAAGACCCTTACCAGTCAGTACGCCAGAGAACTCGCGAGTCAACTTCTTGTACATGCCGAACATGTAACCAACCTCACGACCACCTACGCCGATGTCACCAGCAGGTACATCTACATCGGGACCGATGTGACGAGTCAGTTCGAGCATGAAAGCCTGGCAGAAACGCATTACCTCAGCGTTGCTCTTGCCACGGGGAGAGAAGTCAGAACCGCCCTTACCGCCACCCATGGGGAGCGTAGTCAGAGAGTTCTTGAAAGTCTGCTCGAAGGCAAGGAACTTCAGGATACCCAGGTTTACAGAACTGTGGAAACGGATACCGCCTTTGTACGGGCCGATAGCGTTGTTGTGCTGTACGCGGTAGCCCATGTTGGTCTGAATCTGACCCTTGTCATCCATCCAGGTAACACGGAACTGATAAACGCGATCGGGAATGCACAGACGCTCGACAAGGTTAACCTTATCGAACTCGGGGTGCTTGTTGTACTCTTCCTCGATAGTGCCGAGGACTTCTTCAACTGCCTGATGGTACTCGGGCTCGTTGGGGAAACGACGCTTCAGGTCGTCCAAAACTTTTTTTGCATCCATAGGGAAATGTTAATTAAATATATTGAGCAATCTTTTTATGCTTCTTTTTAGGTTCGCTTTGGTGCTATCGGTTGCGATTCGCAATCTTTTTACTTTTTCGCCTGCAAAGGTATAAAAAATGTATCATTCCGCCAAACAATGATATGAAAAAATATCAAAAAGACAGAAAAAGCGCGAAAAACTGCCATTTTGTGTTTTTTCTGCATATCAGCCTATGGTAACGATACCTTCCTTCTTCATTCCGTCCACCTTGATGGAGAGCGGTTTGTCGAATCTCACATGCCGTACATGCTCGGTCTCGTGAACGGCTGGCATACGATTCAGCATACCCTGTCGGTAGATGCCGTCGCCGATAAAGTCGTTCACGGTAAAGTATCCCACTCCGAAACTGGTCAGGTTCTGGAAGAAATGCGTACCTTGGCTGGGGTCAACACGATAGTTTGTCAGTCCAGCTTCGACGATGACCTTCGCAGCCGAGATGGCTGGCCACTTGACGGGAACACCCAGCCAAGGGTCGTTCGAGCCCCATCGTCCAGGTCCCACGAGGATATAGTTGCGTCCTTCGTTCAAGAACTGCCTATTGATGCTCTCTATCTCGTCGGCAATGGCATAGTTGTTGCCAGCCGAATAGATATTCTCGCCCGTTTCGGGGTCGTTGGTCTTCACATAGACGATATCCTGAATCTCGTTCATCACCCCGTGTCCGATGGCGTTGTGCGACCGTATCAGAGCCTCGCTGTCGGGAATCATCGTGATGTCCTCGTCCAGTTGCATCTTGTTGTCCACCATGGGGCGTATCTGCAATAGGTAGAACTCACCCGTGCGGTCTGGGTTCAGTTTGACGGCTAACTCTATCTCCACAGGTCGCCGCATTTCTGCCTCGCCGTATTTCATCGAGAGCGACAATAGTTTGGGCAAGGGGAACACATCGTGTTGCAACACGCCACACATCGTGATAACTTTCCTTCCGCCGTCGTAGATACCGTCGCGTATGACTTGGTCGTAGGGGTCGAAGGTCGATGCCAGATACTGTAGCGAACCATCGGGCTCAGCATCGCGCACAGAAAGTTTCAACAGATTGAAACCATCGTCAACGGAAATCTCCTCCGACAGATTCTTCAGGTCGAGCGCATAGAATTGTGTCTGTGTCTCGCGCAGGGCGAGGTCCATCTCGCTCGTCTGCAACACTTTGTCGGGATGCGCTGGGCAGACACGAAGATTCAGTCCGCCATCTACAATATATTTACCCAATCCGATTGCCAGGTTCACCACACCCTCCCAGGCTTTCTCGTCGCCGATGGGGTAGTAGTTCACCGAGCGTGCCACACCCGAGATGTGCGGATAGAAACGGTCTCCGTATTGTGTTCCCACAACCTCCTGCAGAATAACCGCCATCTTCTCTTGGTCGATGACATTACTCGTTGCCACCATATAGTCCTTGCTGGCGCGATAGAATACCGAGGCGTACACACCCTTTATCGCGTTTGTCAGCATACGCAGACGCAGTTTGCTGTCTTCGCAATACGGAATCATATAGGTCGAATAGATACCTGCGAAGGGCTGATAGTGACTGTCCTCGAGCAACGATGACGAACGGATGGCGATAGGCTGCTGTACTACATCCAACAGAGCCAGCAAGTCCTCTTTCAGTCGTTCTGGCAGACGGGCTTCTTGGAATCGCTTCAATACCTCTTCGTCGCTCGCATCACTCAGGGCAAAGGGGTACAATCCGTTGCGCTCCATAAACTCGTCGAACACATCCGTACACAATACCACCGTCTTGGGAATCATCACACGCGCATTCGGCAACGCATTCAGGTCGGGATGCCGCTTGATGATATGGTCAATGAAGGCTATACCGCGTCCCTTTCCACCCAGCGAGCCGTCGCCGATACGGGCAAAGTTCGAATAGCGGTCGAAGCGGTCGCGATGGAAGACGGCAACCACACCCTGATTCTTCATCTTGCGATATTGCACGATGGCATCGAAGATGATACGCCTGTGCAGGTCGAGGTCGGGCAGCGAATCCCATTTCACTTCTTTCAGGAACTTGGCAATGGGGAACAACGCACGCGAGCCTAGCCAGCGCGACACATTGTTGTGTGCCACATGATACAGTAGCGAGGCAGGCGGAATGGTGAAGATGTTGTCCTGCAACTCCTTCAGGTTGTGTATGCGCACGATTTCCTGCATCGTGTTCGGGTCGCGGAAGATAAAGTCGCCAAAGCCGAAATAGTGCGAAATGAGTTGCTGCAAATCCACATCCAGTTTCTTCGAGTTCTTGTCGATAAACGAAGCCCCTCGGTATTTCTTCACCTTCTCCTCGAGGTCCTTTTCCGACGACTCCATGATGAAGGGCAGATACTTGTCCTCGGCGCGTATGGCCGCCAGCAAGTCGAGTCCAGCATTCTCGTCCTTCACACCCTGACGGGGGAAACGACAGTCGCTGATGATACCCAGCACATTATCCTTGTGCTCGCTATATAGTTTCCAAGCCTCCTCGTAGGTTCGTGCCAGCACAATCTTTGGGCGTCCGCGCATTCGCAGCATTTCCAGTTGCGAGTTCAGCGCCTCCGTGGCAAACTCAAGACTCTGTTTCAGTACAAACTTATATAGATTCGGCAATATCGACGAATAGAATCGGATGTTGTCCTCGACCAGCAGGATCATCTGCACCCCTGCCTCCGTATCGTGGCGCAGGTTCATCTTGTCCTCAATCAGTTTGATGATGGACAACAACAGTTCCGTATTCCCCAACCAGCAGAACACATATTCGAAGATGCTCAGGTCCTCGTGCTCCATGCGCTTCGTGATACCGTGCGAGAAGGGCGTCAGCACCACGATAGGCACCTTGGGGTTCATGAACTTGATGTTGCGGGCGATGTCGAACACATCGTTGTTGTCCGTACCCGGCATACAGATAACCAGTTCGAAACTCGTTCGCCTCAGTTCCCGTTCGGCCTCCTCTTGCGAAGCCACCTGAACAAACCGGGGAGGGTAGCGCAGACCCAACTTGGCATATTCGTCGAAAATCTTTTCGTCCACACGCCCGTCGTCCTCCAGCATGAAGGCGTCGTAGGGATTTGCCACCAGCAGGACATTGAAGATGCGTCGGCGCATCAAGTCCACAAACTTGGTGTCCTGCAACTCCAGAGTCATTACATTTGCTGTGTCCTTGCTCTCCATTTCTGTATTATTGGTTGGCGTCGTTTGACAAGTCTCTCCGCACGAAGCCCGACACCACGAAAGTCACCAGCGTACACAGACACACGAAGATGAAAAAATGCCGAAATCCCATCGTGTCCGCCAGCCATCCTGCCGCCATACCCGGCAACATCATGCCCAGCGCCTGGAAGGCCGTACAGAAGGCAAATACCGAAGTGCTCTTTTCGCCCCGCGAGTAATAAACGAGGAACAGCATATAAGCCGTGAAACCGAAGCCGTAACCCAGTTGCTCGATAAACACACAACTATTGATGACCGCCGGATTCGTCGGCTGCACATACGCTAGATACACATAGACCAAGTCGGGAATCGAGATGGCAGCCACCATCGGCCATAGCCACCTGCGCAATCCGTGTTTCGATACAACCCATCCACCGACGATGCCACCCGCCAACAGCCCGATGACTCCCAGCGTGCCGTAGGCAAAACCCACCGTGGCCGTGTGCAATTCCAGTCCGCCCTCCTCTGCTGTACGCAGCATGAACGGCTGTGCCATCTTCGCCAGTTGAGCCTCCGGCAGTCGGAACAACAGCATGAACAAAAGTGCCGGTATCAAATGCGGTTTCGACACGAATGCCTTTACCGATTCCACAAACGCATTTTCGTTCCCGTTAGACAGAGAATTACTCCCCTCGCCCTTTGGAGAGGGGTCGGGGGTGAGGTTGTCCTCCACCTTCGGCAGCATCCCCCAATGCCACGCAGCCAATGCAATCAGCATAGCCGCCATCAGCGACATTGTGATGCTCCACGCCAGCGACACGCTATATTGGCTCTCCAACCATCCCGCCACCATGACGAGAATCCCTTGGCAGAAAATCATGCCAATACGGTAGAAAGTGCTCCGTATGCCCACATATAGCGCCTGGTCCTCCTTCGATAACGCCAGAATATAGAACCCGTCGGCAGCAATATCGTGCGTGGCACTACTGAACGCCATCAGCCAGAAGCAAGCCAGCGAGGCGCGCAGCCACATGGCCGTATGCAGCGTCAGGGCCACTCCGGCCAAGGCACCACCCACCAGCAACTCCATCGACCAAATCCACCAACGCTTCGTGCGCAGTTTGTCAATCAGCGGACTCCAAAAAGGTTTGATAACCCACGGCAGATACAGCCAACTGGTATATAGCGCCAGTTCCGTATTCGTCAGCCCTAAGTTGGTGTACATGATTACGCTTAGCGTCATTACCGCCATATACGGCAATGCCTCTGCAAAGTACAGGGTCGGAATCCAAGCGTAAGGTTTCATAGTTTAGTACGAACGGGCAATCAGTACGCGACACTTGGCAGGCTTACCGCTCACTATGTCCGTACCCGGCGTCTGCTCGAAGCCGTAGGGGATACAGCGGATAGTAGCCTGTGTGTCCTCCTTGATTTTCGCCTCCGTTTCGGCTGTGCCGTCCCAGTGGCAAAGGAAGAAGCCGCCATCCTTCACGCGAGCCTTGAACTCCTCGTAGTCCTCGCATTCGTAGATGTGGGCATCGCGATAGGCCTTTGCCTTCTCAAAGATATTCTTCTGGATGTCGTCGAGCAGGGTGCTGACATAGTCGGCAATACCCTCCAACTGTCGAGTCTCCTTCTCCAGCGTGTCGCGACGCATCACCTCGATAGTACCATTCTCCAAGTCGCGGGCACCCAGTACGAGGCGCACGGGCACACCCTTCAGTTCGTAGTCGGCAAATTTGAAGCCCGGACGACGATTGTCCGCATTGTCGTACTTCACGCTGATGCCCTTCTGCTTCAACGCCTCTACGATGGGAGCCACCGCAGCATCTACGGCAGCCATCTGTTCGGGCTTTCCGCCGATGGGGATGATGACCACCTGCAGCGGAGCCAAAGCGGGAGGCAATACGAGGCCGTTGTCGTCCGAGTGCGTCATGATGAGCGCACCCATCAGTCGGGTCGAAACACCCCACGAAGTAGCCCACGCATATTCGGGCTTGTTCTCCTTGTTCAGGAATTGTACCTCGAAAGCCTTGCCGAAGTTCTGACCCAGGAAGTGGCTGGTGCCGCTTTGCAATGCCTTACCGTCCTGCATCATGGCCTCGATGGTGTAAGTGTCCAGTGCTCCGGCAAAACGCTCCGTCTCGCTCTTCACACCCTGAATCACGGGCACCGCCATCACCTCCTCGGCAAAGTCGGCATACACCTTCAACATCATTTGGGCACGCTCCTCGGCCTCTTCGCGCGTGGCGTGAGCCGTATGGCCCTCCTGCCACAAGAATTCCGAAGTACGCAGGAACAGTCGTGTACGCATCTCCCAGCGCATCACATTACACCACTGGTTGATGAGCAACGGTAGGTCGCGATACGAATGAATCCAGTTCTTATAAGTATTCCAGATGATGGTCTCCGAAGTCGGGCGGATGATGAGTTCCTCCTCCAGTTTTGCTGCGGGGTCAACCACCACGCCGTCGTGTGTTTCGTTCGTCTTCAGTCGGTAGTGTGTCACCACGGCACACTCCTTGGCGAAGCCCTCCACATGCTCGGCCTCCTTCGACAGGAACGACTTTGGAATCAGCAGCGGGAAATACGCATTCTGCACCCCTGTTGCCTTGAATCGGTCATCCAGCAGTCGCTGCATCCGTTCCCAGATAGCGTAGCCGTAAGGTTTGATGACCATACATCCGCGCACATCGCTCTGTTCGGCCAGGTCGGCCTTCACCACCAGTTCGTTATACCATTTCGAGTAGTCCTCACTTCGCTTTGTGAGGAAATCCAGTTCTTTTGCCATATTCTATTTGACAATTTTACGATTTACAATTTGGGTGCAAAGATACGATTAAGTGAGTACAATCGCAAATTTCGGAGCAGCGAATGCAGAGATATGTTTGCATAATTTATGCTGAACCAACGCCTAACCTTTTAGCCGCTTCGCTTGAAAAAGCGGCGGAGCCGAGCGAATGGGAAACGAAGACATTCCTCTACCCACTCTCCACTACCTGCTATTCACATTTCACAAATTACAATTGGACGATTGACAATTTTTTTGTAATTTTGCAGTGCAATTGGTTCTCCCCACTACTGCGAGGGGTGTGGGGGCTAAGAGGGAATGCAGTGGAATTCTGCGACATTGCCCGATGCTGTGAGTCCTTATTATAGGAAAAACGACCAATAGAGTCACTGGAGTCAACCGGGTGGTCCCGACGGGACGGACGGTTGAGGAATCTGGGAAGACGGCGTCGTTTGGGAGGACGAGTCAGAATACCTGCCTGTTGCGATGGACGCTTGCCTGCGGGATGACGGGCAAAGGACGAAATCAGGATGTGCCGGACGGTCGGTCATGGTGGCGCGATGCTCTCCAGCGATGGGGCGAGGCGTTGCAGATAGGTGTGAATGTAGAAAAAAGGTAAAGATATGTTTAAGAATTTTATAGGTAACAATCTGGTAGAGGCCTACCACAGGCGCAAGAAGGCGACGCGTGGCGGGACTGCCCTGACGAAGACTGCGAAACTGATAGCGGCGATTGTCGCGGGCATGGTGTTGTGGGCTTTGCCTACGGAGGTGTTTGGCATCGAGGGTCTGACCATCGTGGAGCAACGGGTCATCGCGATTTTCTGTTTTGCCACGATGATGTGGCTGACGGAGGCTATCCCGTCGTGGACGACTTCGGTGGCTATCATCGTCGTGCTGCTGTTCACTTGTAGCGATAGCGCGTTCAGTTTCCTGCGGAGTGTGCCGGAGGAGCAACTGGGTGAGTTGATTTCGCACAAGGCGATTATGGCGTGCTTCGCCAACCCGATTATCATGCTGTTTATCGGTGGTTTCATCTTGGCTATCGCGGCAACGAAGAGTGGATTGGATGTGAAGTTGGCCAAGGTGTTGCTGAAGCCGTTTGGCACGAAGTCGGAGAATGTGTTGTTGGGTTTCCTGTTGGTGACGGGCCTGTTCTCGATGTTCCTGAGTAATACGGCTACGGCGGCCATGATGCTGACTTTCCTGGCTCCTGTGCTGAAGACTTTGCCCGCGAATGGCAAGGGCAAGATTGCGCTGGCGCTGGCGATTCCCTTAGGTGCCAATATCGGGGGTATCGGTACGCCGATTGGTACGCCTCCGAACTCGATTGCCCTGTCGTATCTGGCGAATCCCGAGGGGCTGAACCTGCAGATTGGTTTCGGCCAGTGGATGATGTATATGTGTCCGTTTGTACTGGTGTTGCTGGTGATTTCGTGGCTGGTGTTGCGGGCGTTGTTCCCCTTCACGCAGAAGGGGATTGAACTGCACATCGAGGGTGGCACGAAGGGCGACTGGCGCTCGGTAGTGGTGTATGTGACTTTTGGCATTACGGTATTGCTGTGGATGTTCGATAAATACACGGGTGTGAACTCGAATGTGGTGGCGATGTTGCCCGTGGGTGTGTTCTGTACTTGCGGCATCATCACACGCCGCGACTTGGAGGAGATTAACTGGTCGGTTCTGTGGATGGTGGCAGGCGGTTTTGCGCTGGGCTTGGCTCTACAGGACTCGCATCTGGCAGAGCATATTATCGCGACGATTCCCTTCGGTGAGTGGTCGCCTCTGTTGATGATTCTGGGCAGCGGTTTGTTGTGCTACGCGATGGCGAACTTCATCAGCCATACGGCTACGGCCAACTTGTTGTTTCCCATCTTGGCCCTGGCGGGTCTCTCGACGAGCGAGACGCTGGCGCCCTATGGTGGCGTGAGCACCCTGCTCATTGGCGTTGCTATCAGTTCGTCGGTGGCTATGGTGTTGCCCATCTCTACGCCTCCCAATGCGCTGGCGCATGCGACGGGTCTCATCGAGCAGAAGCAGATGGTGCGCGTGGGTGTCATCATGGGTATGATTGGCCTGGTGCTGGGTTATGTGTTGCTGTTCTTCATCGGTAAATACGACTTATTCGGCCAGATACAATAAAAATCTGTTTTGATTATTTTTGTGCTATCTATGCACTGTGTAAAGTGGAAATGCCTTGACTGTGAAGTTGGGGCATTTTGTTGTGCGGAGAAAAATTTTGGGCAACTCTTTTGATTATATCAAAAAAAAGTGCTACATTTGCGGGCTTAAAATGTGTTTTCCCAAGAATGAAGCAGTTAAAGATAACCAAAAGTATTACGAATCGAGAGAGCGCTTCCCTCGATAAATATCTGCAAGAGATTGGTCGTGAGGACCTGATCGTGGTTGAAGAAGAAGTCGAACTGGCACAACGGATTCGCAAGGGCGACCGTGCTGCGCTGGAGAAACTGACGCGCGCAAACCTGCGCTTTGTGGTCAGTGTGGCCAAGCAGTACCAGAACCAGGGTTTGAGTCTGCCCGACCTTATCAACGAGGGCAACCTCGGATTGATTAAGGCTGCCGAGAAGTTCGACGAAACGCGTGGCTTCAAGTTTATTTCATACGCTGTATGGTGGATTCGCCAGAGCATCCTGCAGGCCTTGGCCGAGCAGAGCCGTATCGTCCGTCTGCCCCTGAACCAGGTGGGCTCGCTGAACAAAATCAGCAAGGCGTTCAGCAAGTTCGAACAGGAGAACGAGCGCCGTCCGAGTCCCGACGAACTGGCAGAGGAACTGGATATCCCCGTGGATAAAATCAGCGATACGCTGAAGGTGAGTGGTCGCCACATCTCCGTGGATGCTCCCTTTGTGGAAGGCGAGGACAACTCGTTGCTGGATGTGTTGGTGAACGACGATTCGCCTATGGCCGACCGCACGCTGGTGAACGAATCGCTGGCTCGCGAGATTGACCGTGCGCTGGATACCCTGACGGAGCGCGAGAAGGCCATTATTCAGATGTTCTTCGGTATCGGTCGTCAGGAGATGACGCTGGAGGAAATCGGCGACGAGTTCAACCTGACCCGTGAGCGTGTTCGCCAGATTAAGGAGAAGGCTATCCGCCGTCTGCGTCAGAACTCGAAGAATAAACTGCTGAAATCCTATCTCGGATGACAAAAAGACTGCTGCTTGCGCTTTGCCTGTGGGTGTCGGTACTGGCTGATGTGTGTGCCCAAGGCTATTATAACAACTCTCCAATTGTGCCGCGTAAGCAGGAGGTGTGGATGTTTGGCGTGGCGACTTCGTTTACGGACTCGTTAATGCTGGTGACAGACTTGCAACCCGTCGAGGCATATATCTTGCCGGGCGGTTTTTTGGCCAACAGGACACATTACATGTTGCAACTGAACGCCTTTTTGGTGAACAAGGTGCAACTGCCCAACATGACTTGTGTGGTGTTCTTCGACAAGAAGAAGTCGAAGGCATACAAGAAATACCTGAAGATAAACAAAAAGTATCGCGAACAGCCGGGTATGTCGGTACAGCATATCGGTGGCGATATCTTCGATTTCCAAACTGAGGAATGGATTGAGACCACGGTTGTGGAGACTTCTCCAAAGGAAGAACAGGAGAAGGCGGCCAATCCATCTGCAGCCCCAACCAACGGGCAACCCTCCCAAAAGCCATGAGAGAAAGTTTCTATCGCGTAGGCGGACATTTGTTGCATGTGCGGTACAAAGACAAGAGAAACGACGATGGGCTAATACCCTCGTTTGCTCCGTTTGTGGCGGAACGGAAAACGGGCGAAACGCCCCTGTTTGTACTTACGGTGGACGACGGTTTCCAGTACGACGGCAGTTGTGAGGAAATCGGGCATTTCGACGGTAGCGGCAACGACTACGGGGTGGCTGTATTGCCCGACGGCGGGTATCGGATAAAGATTACGAACCATCTGGGCGTGTATTGTGGCGTGTTGTATGCCGACCGCCTGTTCGAGGATTGTACGGTGGTATTGAGTGGCGAGACGCCCGCGAATCGTGCCTTTGCCCTGAACAATGCCTTGATGATGGCGTATGCCTTTGCTGCGGCCGAGAAGCAGACGGTTCTGCTGCATGCGAGTGTGATTCGCAAGGACGGCAAGGGCTATTTGATGACGGCTCCCAGCGGAACGGGCAAGAGCACCCATACCTACTTGTGGTACAAGAATATTCCGGGCTGCGACCTGATGAACGACGACAATCCTGTGGTGCGTATCGTGGAGGATGTGGCTACGGTTTTCGGTACGCCCTGGAGTGGCAAGACACCCTGCTACCG
>JAGCYD010000047.1 GCA_017960985.1 Bacteroidaceae bacterium | reverse complement strand
TTTTGTTGAACTTCGTTCGAGCCTGCTTTCGCTCGGCATTGCTGATGCAAGCATCGCATTGCTCTCGTTTACTCGCAGCCTTTGAACTTTGTTTGATTCTCTCTGTGATTCCGGATTCACGATGCAAAGTTACGACATGGGATAGGTGCCAATGTCACTCTTTGTCACTCTTTGTCACTTAACAGCGCGAAATGTCACTTAATGTCACTCTTTGTCACTTATTGTCACTTTGACGAGGGCAAACTCTCCTTTTAGCTCTTGTATATAATTATATATAGAAAAGTACGCGCGCGTATTTATGTTTTTGATATGTTTTAGCACCCCTTCTTCAACCTGCTTAGGTTTAGCCTCCAACCTGCTTAGGTTTGACCTCCAACCTGCCGGGGTTCAACCTTCAACCTGCCCAGGTTTGAACCCCAACCTGCGCAGGTTGGAATCCTATCTGTTCTAATGTTACTTGAGGGCTGAATTTTGACCGAATTATAAGAAAATATCAAATTTTTAATAAAAATATTTGGAGGTAAATAAAATATTTGATAATTTTGCATCAAATAATTGATAATATTATGGACGCAAGAGAAAAACTGAAGACCCTCATCCGTGAGTATGGCGGCACACAAAAGGTATTTGCCAGCATGATTGGCACAACCCAGCCGACTATTGCCAACTGGATGGCGCAGAATCAGATTCCTGATGGTGGCGTGGCAAAAATCTGTCAGGCGTTGCCCGAGGTAAGTTTCGAGTGGCTCACGGGTCAGGAGGAGATGCCCCGTCGCGGTTATCAGGACACGAACTACACTTCTGTTGCTCCTATGGCAGGAGCCGCCTACTACAGCCGTATGCCGGCCAGTGCCGGTCAGTTGGAAATGGGCGACGAGGATGTGACCACCGAGCGCATTGCCATCCCGGGCATGGAGGTGGATGCGTATTTCCCCGTGGTGGGAAACTCGATGGACCCGACCATCCTGAGCGGTGACATCGTGGGCATCCGCAAACTGGATTCGTTTGACCGTATTCGTCCCAACGACATCTACCTGGTTTTCACCCGCGACAACGAGCGTATGCTGAAGCGTATCAAGGGGGTGAACGGACAGAGTCCCACCCTGACGCTCTACAGCGACAATCCTGCATACGACCCCTTCGATGTGCTGAAAGAACAAATTTCTGCCGTATATAAGGCAGTATGCTTAATTCGTAATCTTTAACCTGTTAAATCTTTATATTATGGAAAAGCTAATAAGACTCATGACCAACAATCGTACTTACGACGAACAGACGAATATTGTGGAACAAATGACTGAAATCATGGAGTTTGCCGGTGTGGCACTGGCTTGCATGGTTGTTCTTGCTGCCATGGCGATAGCCTGAGGCATGCCTGTATTGACTTTAATCATCAAAGAAATATGTTACCCACAATATTGCAGGGCTATGCCGTTGGCAACAAGAATAAAACAGAGGTAGCCCAAGCCTATTTTCCCACAGTAGAACCCAGCACTGCCAGACGCAATTTATCCCGATGGATTCGGATGAATCCGCAATTGGAACAACATCTGAGCGAGGCAGGTTATCAGTGCAGGCAGAAGTATTTTACGCCCCTGCAACTGAGTCTTCTTTATGATGCTTTAGGGGAGCCTTAAAAAAGGATTTCCGCTTAGATGCTTTGAGGTTCGGAGAGGCTCTTTTTTATCTTTGAGCCTCTTAGATAGGCTGCGCCTCGGCAAAACAAATTTAGAGCAGTTTAGCTTCACTATTCGACCTCTGGTCTGATGCCATCGCCGAAGTAAAAATGATATGCAAGCATATCTTTTTTCCTTGTCGAAAGCATTTTACTGCTCTAAATTTGCTTTTGCGCTCGGTTTGCACTATCTTTGACAGCATTTATGGGAATAGGAATTAAAAAAATCAAAGATAATGGCAAAGGAATACAATTTTAGAGAGATTGAGAAGAAGTGGCACGAGCGCTGGGTGGCACAGAAAACCTACAAGGTAGGCGAAGACCCCAACCGCCCGAAATTCTATGTACTGAACATGTTCCCATACCCGAGTGGTGCAGGTCTGCATGTGGGACACCCGTTGGGCTATATCGCCAGCGACATCTATGCCCGCTATAAACGGCAGCAGGGGTTCAATGTGCTGAACCCGATGGGCTACGATTCCTATGGTCTGCCCGCAGAACAGTATGCCATACAGACAGGACAGCATCCCGAGAAGACGACTTTCCAAAATATCGACCGCTATCGCGAACAGTTGGATAAGATAGGTTTCTCCTTCGACTGGGACCGTGAGGTAAGAACCTGTACACCGGATTATTACCATTGGACTCAGTGGGCATTCCAGAAAATGTACAACTCTTTCTTCTGCCTCAAGCACCAGAAGGCCATGCCGATAGAGAAACTCATCGCGCGCTTTGAAACCAAGGGTACGCAGAGCGACGACGGAGGTATCATCAAGGTGGCTTGTAGTGAGGAAATGCAGTTTACGGCCGACGAATGGAACTCGTGGGACGAACAGCGGAAGAGTGAAGTGCTGATGAACTACCGCCTGGCTTTCCTCGGCGAGACGATGGTGAACTGGTGTCCCGAACTGGGCACGGTATTGGCCAACGACGAGGTGGTGGACGGTGTGAGCGTGCGCGGTGGTTATCCCGTGGTGCAGAAGAAGATGCGCCAGTGGTGTCTGCGCGTGAGTGCCTACAGCCAGCGACTGCTCGACGGACTGGAGACTATCCAGTGGAGCGAGAGTATCAAGGAAACGCAGAAGAACTGGATTGGCCGAAGCGAAGGTACCGAAGTCCGATTCCGCATTACGGGAACGGACGAAGAATTTACCATCTTCACCACCCGTGCCGATACGATGTTTGGTGTGACCTTCATGGTGCTGGCTCCCGAAAGCGAACTGGTGCAGAAGGTGACGACACCCGAACAGCGCAAGGCCGTGGAGGCCTACCTGGAGCAGGTGAAAGCACGCACGGAGCGTGAGCGCATGATTGACAAGAAGGTGACGGGCGTGTTCAGCGGTTCGTATGCCGTGAATCCCTTTACGGGCGAGGATGTGCCTATCTGGATTAGCGACTATGTACTGGCGGGATATGGTACGGGTGCCATCATGGCCGTGCCTGCCCACGACAGTCGTGACTATGCCTTTGCCAAGCACGTCGGTCTGCCCATCGTTCCACTGATTGAGGGTGCCGATGTGAGCGAGGAAAGTTATGATGCCAAAGAGGGAATCGTCATCAACTCGCCGTCTCACCCCAACCCAGAGGGTGGCCTTGTGCTGAATGGACTGACCGTAAAGGAAGCCATTGCTGCCACGAAGAAGTTTGTGGAGGCAAATGGACTGGGGCGTGTGAAGGTGAACTACCGTCTGCGCGATGCCATTTTCAGTCGTCAGCGCTACTGGGGCGAACCCTTCCCCGTATATTACAAGCATGGCATTCCCCAGATGATACCCGAAGAGTGTCTGCCGCTGGAGTTGCCGCAGGTGGAGAACTTCCTGCCGACAGCCACGGGTGAACCCCCATTGGGCAATGCACAGATTTGGGCGTGGGACGAAGTGAACCGTAAGGTGGTGGACAAGGCACTTATCGACGAGAAGACGGTGTTCCCCATCGAACTCTATACCATGCCGGGATTTGCTGGAAGTTCGGCCTACTACCTGCGCTATATGGACCCCCACAACAATCAGGCGTTGGTAAGCCCCGAGGCTGACCAGTACTGGCAGAATGTGGATTTGTATGTGGGCGGTAGCGAGCATGCTACGGGTCACCTTATCTACAGCCGATTCTGGAACAAGTTCCTATTCGACATCGGTGTAAGTTGCAAGGAAGAGCCCTTCCAGAAACTGATTAACCAAGGTATGATTCAGGGTCGTTCGAACTTTGTCTATCGTATTAAAGACACCAATACCTTCGTTTCCTTAGGATTGAAGGACCAGTACGACACGACTCCTATCCATGTGGATGTAAACATCGTGAAGAACGATGTACTCGATATTGAGGCTTTCAAGGCCTGGCGTCCCGAATATGCTACGGCAGAGTTCGTACTTGAGGAGGGTCGTTACATTTGCGGATGGGCCGTCGAGAAGATGTCGAAGTCGATGTACAATGTAGTGAACCCCGACCTTATCGTGGAGAACTACGGTGCCGACACCCTGCGTCTGTATGAAATGTTCCTCGGTCCTGTGGAGCAGTCGAAGCCCTGGGACACGAATGGTATCGACGGCAGTCATCGCTTCCTGCGTAAGTTCTGGACCTTGTTCTGGGATAAGGAGGGGAACTTGCAGGCCGATGACAGTGAGCCGACGGCGGAAAACCTGAAGAGTCTGCACAAACTCATCAAGAAGGTTTCTTCCGATATCGAGGAGTTCAGTTACAACACCAGTATCCCTGCCTTTATGGTGGCTACCACCGAACTGTCGCAGCAGCATTGCCGCAGTCGTAAGGTGCTGGAGCAACTGGTTGCCCTGATTGCCCCCTTCTGTCCTCATATCGCCGAGGAATTGTGGGAGGCGTTGGGACATACGACAACGGTATGCGATGCCCCCTGGCCGAAGTTCGACGAGAAGTATCTGGTGGAATCTACGGTGAAGATGCCCGTGCAGTTCAACGGTAAGGTACGCTTCACGCTGGAGTTCCCTGCCGATACGCCCAAAGAGGAAGTTGAGCGTCTGGCCCTGTCTGCTCCCGAGGCTGCGAAATACCTCGAAGGACAGCAGGTGGTGAAGACCATCGTTGTGCCGGGACGCATTATAAATATTGTCTTAAAAGGTTAACAGTTTAAAAGGTTAACAGTTTAATAGTTTAACGGTTTAAAAGGGTAAAAGAACATTTCTCTCTCCACTACCCACTCTCCACTCTCCACTAAAAACTATGAGCAGATTCGAAGGCAAGAGATTGATTAAGGCATGGGATGTGTCTAAGGATTTTCTGTATCTGAATCTCGGTATGGCCATCTATATCGTGGGATGGACCGTGTTCTTGCTGCCTTACCATATCCCTACGGGAGGTTGGTTCGGTCTTTGCTCTATCATCTATTATGCCACGGGCTTCCCGATGAGTGTGTCGGTGTTGCTGGGTAACGGTGTGTTGCTGGCTATCGCCCTGCAGCAACTGGGGTGGAAGTTTACCCTGAAGACGGCGTATGCCGTAGTTGTCATGGCTTTCTTTCTGGAAATCGGACAACGCCTGATGACGGATGCCGACGGGCAACTGATACAGATTTTGGGTGTTAACGAATCGACAATGGCCTGTGTGCTGGGTGCCTTGATAAACGGTGTCGGCGTGGGACTTTGTTTCCTCTCTGGTGGCGTGACAGGCGGCTGGGACATTGTGGCGGCCATCATCAACAAATACCATAACCTCACTTTCGGGCGCGTACTGCTTTACCTCGATTTGTTGGTTATCGGCTCCTGTTGGTTCCTGTTCCACGACTGGCGAATGGTGGTATTCGGCTATGTGACACTATTTGTCTATACCTATGCCGCCGACATGATTATCAACTCTGCCCGACAAGATGTACAACTCATCATCATGACCAAGAAGGGCGAGTTGCTGAGCCGTGTTGTCCGTGAGCATACGGGTCATACCATGACCCAACTGAACGGGGAGGGTTGTTACAGCCATGCCCCGATAGATGTGATGATACTGATGATACACCGCCACGAACAAATCCGGGTGTTGCGCCTGATAAAGGGTATTGACCCCGAGGCGTTCATCTCGAGCAGTCGTGTGGAGGGTGTGTATGGATTGGGCTTTAATCGAATCAAGTAAAAACGGAGGATAAGATGATAAAGGAACTGCTGCTTTCTTACTTCAAGATTTTCTTGGGACTTGCCATCTTCTCGATTGGCTATACTTGTTTCATGTTGCCCTACCAAATCATGAGTGGCGGTATGGCGGGTGTGGCAGCCTTGATATACTATGCTACGGGCTTCCATGCGGGTTATTCGTATTTCATCATCAATCTGGTATTGATATTGGTGGCTCTATATACACTGGGGTGGCGGTTCTGTCTGCGGACGATAATTGCTACCGTGGCGGTGTCGTTTGCCATCGACTATATTCAGGCGCTGATGACGGAGGTAGGCCCTAACGGGCAGGAGCATCTGATACGCGTTGTGGGCGACCAGAAATTCATGGCGTGTGTCATCGGCGGTATGATGGAAGGTCTGGGATTGGCCATCGTCTTCCTTGCCGGTGGCTCGACAGGCGGTAGCGATATCATTGCCCTGACGGTGACGAAATACCGCAATATATCTTTGGGGCGTGTGTTGCTCTATGTGGACATCTTCGTGGTGAGTCTGTCGTATCTGATATTCCGCGACATAGAGACTTTGGTGGCTTGCTACATGACACTATTCATCAGTATCAATATGGTGGATTATGTGGTGAATGGTGCCCGTCAGAGTGTGCAGTTTACCATCATCTCGGAGAAATATGCCGAGATTGCACAGGCCGTGTCCAATCAGGTGGATCGCGGTGTGACCATCCTCGACGGTGAGGGTTGGTACAGCAAGGAGAAGCGTCATGTGCTGCTCATCATGGCCAAGAAACAGGAGAGTCGCCTTATTTTCCAACTCATTCGCATCATCGACCATAAGGCTTTTGTGACTATGAGTAATGTGGAAGGTGTGTTCGGCGAGGGGTTTGATAAGATAAAGAAATAAAGGTTAATGGTTAACGGTTAATGGTTAACGGAAACGAGAAGCGAGAAACGAGAAACGAACGATGAAACGACTGATAATGGCTACCAACAACGAGCACAAGTTGCGGGAAATCCGACAGATATTGGCTGACCGTTACGAAGTGATGGGACTTCGGGACATAGGCTGCGACGAGGATATTCCCGAAACGGCAGAGACACTGGAGGGCAATGCCCGCCAGAAGGCGCGTTTTGTGTATGAGCACTATGGTGTGGATTGCTTTGCCGACGATACGGGATTGGAAGTCGATGCCCTCGATGGCGCTCCGGGTATCTTTACGGCTCGTTTCGGTTCGATGAACGGTTATGGCGAGAGCCACGACTCCGAAGCCAACATCCGTTGTCTGTTGGACAAACTGAAGGACAGTGACAACCGTAATGCACGGTTCCGTACGGTGATTGCCCTGATTCAGGGTGGCGAGGAACATCTGTTCGAGGGAATCGTGGAAGGGGAGATACTGAAGGAGAAAACGGGAACGGACGGTTTCGGCTACGACCCGATTTTCGCCCCGGTGGAGAGTGGGCTGAGTTTTGCCCAGATGGGACCGCAGGAAAAGAACCGCATCAGTCATCGCGGACGGGCAACCCAGAAACTGGCCAACTTCCTGAAATCGGTGGGAGAAACCTCGTGCAGGGCTCGGAAAGGCTTGGGAATGCTGCTGCTCTTTTTGTGGACCACCCTGAATGTAGTGGCGCAGCAAGTGGGAACATGGCAAGTGTACCCGTCCTATACGATTGCGGCAAAGAATCTGGCCGTAGGCAGCAAGGTGTACTGTCTGACTACGGGACAGGAGACGATGGCCAGCAACAACAAGAACAAAAACACGCAGAATTTCAATCTGCTGTACTACGATACGGAGGACACATCGGTCAAGACCTACAACTGTATGGATGACCTGAACGATGTGCATATCCAGCATATTGCCTATAGCAGCGAGGCAAAGCGGTTGATACTGGTGTACGACAATGGCAACATCGACCTGATGGACCAGAACGACAATCTCCTGAATATCGCCAGTCTGAAGAAGAGTTCCCTGTCGAATAAGACGGTCAACTATGTATCGGTCGATGGGAAGATGGCCTATCTGGCTACAGGCTTCGGATTCATCACGGTGGACATGCAGGAAGGTGTCATCTGCGACACTTACCAGTTGGGTCTTTCGGTGCAGACAATCGCGGTGAAGTCGGGCGTAATCTATCTGGCCACGAACGGCGGTGTATACTGTTCGACCAGCGAGAATATGCATCTGCTGGAGAACTGGACGAAACTGTCGAGCATCTACAACAACTTCTCTTACATGCTGCCGTTTGACGACTGCGTGTATCTGTTGCAGAAGACAAAACTGTTCAAGATATCCGGTGCGAAGAACTCGGTTACCACCGAGGTGTCGTCGGGTGTGAACTTCATTGCGTTGGCTCGCGGAAATCTTGTGTATGTCAAGGACACGGAGGTGGGTATCTACCAGAGTGCCACAGAGAAGCAGGTTATCCCCTTTGACAACAAATGGCTGGGACTTTCCTATGCCGGTGGATTGTATTGGGCGTGTGAGGGACTGCGCGGCATGAAGGGTTACAAACTGAGTGATGACACTTTTGTCGAGGCGGTGGGTGAGATACATCCCAATAGCCCTGTCCGCGACTCTTTCTATCGTATGGAATATGTGGGTGACCGTTTGCTGGTGGCTGGTGGTATCAACACGCCGTATGGCATCTATAATCCGACCACGGCGATGTACTACGAGGACGGAAAGTGGACGAACTTCGATGAGGAAACTCAGGCGGAGCAATATCCCGACCTGCACCACTGGAATACGACGAATCTCGTGCAAGATCCCAACGACCCGACCCATCACTTTGCCAGTCCGTATCGTACTGGACTGTACGAGTATAGGGATGGTAAGTTCGTGGGATTGTACAACTGCGACAACAGTCCCTTGGAGCAGATTCTGGGACTTGGACTGAACTATGTGGGCTGTGCCTGTCTGAAGTATGACGAGAACGGGAACCTGTGGATGATGAACCAGCAGACGGAGACCATCGTGCGTATTCTTCAGCCTTCGGGAAACTGGCTGGCCCTGCATTACGACGAGATAGAGTATATAGAGACTCCCTACGACTATCTCTTCACGACCAGCGGTGTGAAGTTTGTCATCAGCAGTCGTGTGGACGGTCGCGGTTTCTTCGGGTTCGACACGAACGGTACGCTGAATTCCGTTACCGACGACCAGCATATCCTCCGTTCGACGATTGTCAACCAGGATGGCACCTCGTATGCGCCCGACAAGTTCTTCTGCATGACGGAAGACCTTGACGGACGGGTATGGTGCGGTACGCAGTTGGGACTGTTCGTCATCAACGACCCGACGGAGTTCTTCGACAGTGATTTCACCTTTGAACAAATCAAGATATCGCGCAATGATGGTAGCGGACTGGCCGACTATCTGTTGTCGGGTGTGTCCGTCACCTGTATTGCCGTGGACGGGGCAAACCGCAAGTGGATAGGTACCGATGCCAATGGTCTCTATCTAGTGAGTGCCGATGGACAGGAGTTGATTCAGCATTTCCAGGCTGAGGATTCTCCCCTGTTGAGCAACAACATCCAGTGTCTTGCCATTCATCCCACGACGGGTGTCGTGATGATAGGTACCGATGTGGGGCTTTGCTCGTATGTGAGCGATGCCACGGAAGCCGAGGAAGAGTTGAAGGGTGACAATGTCATCGCCTACCCGAATCCTGTGCGTCCCGACTACAGAGGTCCGATTGTCGTGCGTGGTCTGACCATGGACAGCGAGGTGAAGATATGCAGTTCGACGGGGCAGTTGGTTTGGAGCGGCACCTCCAACGGCGGAACATTCTCCTGGGATGGTTGCAACAAGAGTGGGAAACGGGTGGCCAGTGGTGTGTATCAGGTGATAGCCAATACGGCAAATGGACACAAGGCTGTGGTTAGCCGTATCATCATGATTAAATAACGAAATAGGGTCATTCCAAGACTGATTTGAAACAATATAAACGATAGCGAGGAAACATTTCTAAATAAATTTTGGATTTTCAATGTGTTGTTGTAACTTTGCTTGTATCTAAACTCTAAAGCTATGAAAAGAATTCTTATCATGAACGGTCCCAACCTCAATCTGCTGGGGCAAAGGGAAACGGAGATTTACGGAAATCTCGACTTCAAGACCTATCTGGATTCTTTGCGCGAACGCTATCCGGAGGTGCGTATCGACTTCTTCCAGAGCAACATGGAAGGTGCACTGATAGACAAGATTCACGAGGCAGGTTTCGGTAAGTGCGACGGTATTGTACTGAATGCCGGTGCCTATACCCATACGAGTATTGCCATCATGGATGCCATCAAAGCTGTGAGCACCCCTGTTGTCGAGGTGCACATTTCGAATATATATCAGCGTGAGGAGTTCCGCCAGCGCAGTATGATTGCCCGTGCTTGCAAGGGTGTGGTTACGGGATTCGGTCTGGATTCCTATCGCGTTGCCATAGAAGGCCTAATTGGATAATACCTTTCCTTTGGAGTTAGACGAGTATATCCGTACCCACATCGACCCAGAGGGCGACTATCTCCATCGTTTGTATCGCGACACCCAGTTGAGGCTGTCGTATGGCCAGATGGCAAGTGGGCATATCCAGGGAAGGCTGCTGAAGATGCTTACGCGTATGATTCGGCCTAAACTGGTGGTGGAACTGGGTACTTTCAGTGGGTATTCGGCGTTGTGTATGGCCGAAGGCTTGGAAGATGGAGCCCAGTTGCACACCTTCGAGATATACGACGAGCAGGAGGATTTCACGCGTCCGTGGATAGAGGGTTCTCCCTATGCCGACAAGATACAGATGCACATCGGTGATGCCCTGACGCTGATTCCCGAGATGGGGCTGACGGATATCGACATGGCCTTCATCGATGCGGACAAGCGGCATTATATTGACTTCTACGAGATGCTGCTGCCGAGGATGCGGAAAGGTGGATTCGTGATTGCCGACAATACGCTTTGGTACGGGCATGTAGTAGAGACCGACACCCGCGAGAGCGACCAACAGACACAGGGCATCAAAGCCTTCAACGAACTGCTGGCAAAGGACGACAGGGTGGAAAAGGTGATTGTGCCCGTTCGCGATGGGTTGACTTTGATAAGAATTAAGGATTAGGGATTAAGGATAATGGATAGCACAAGACAGAATAAGGTAGCCCGACTGATACAGAAGGAACTCGGTGAGATATTTGTAGGGCAGACACGCAGCATGCATGGTGTGCTGGTGAGTGTCAGTGCCTGTCGCATCAGTCCCGACATGAGCATCTGTCGGGTGTATTTGAGTGTGTTTCCCAGTGAGAAGGCCAATGAAATCGTTCAGAATGTGAACGCCAACCAGAAGCAGGTGCGTTTTGAACTGGGAAACCGCATGCGCCATCAGTTGCGCATCATTCCAGAACTGAAGTTCTTTGTGGATGACTCTCTCGACTATGCAAAGCATATCGACGACCTGTTACAGAAGACCTAAATGAATTACCGCCTGTTCATAGCTTGGCGGTATCTCTTTTCGCGGAAGAGCCATCACGCCATCAACATTATTTCATGCATCTCGGCTTGCGGTGTGGCGATTGCCACGCTGGCGATGGTGTGTACGCTCAGCGTGTTTAATGGTTTTCAGGGACTCGTGGCGGATTTGTTTACGGATTTCGACCCCGAACTGAAAATTACTTTGGTCGAGGGGCGTACAATAGCCATCGGTGACCCGGCCCTGAAGGCGTTGCGGAAACGCGCGGATGTGGCCGTGGTGACGGAATGTCTCGAGGACGAGGCTCTGGTGCTTCGCGACGGAAAACAGATGGTGGTTACCATCAAGGGAATGCGTGATAATTTCAAAGAGCAGATGAATCTCCAGCGGCTGCTCTATCCCCCCACGGAGGAGGAAGTGACTTTGCAGGCCGATGTGTTGGAGTTTTGTATTCCCGGTATTCAGTTGGCTTTGCAGTTGGGGCTACGCCCCGATTACGACCCACCCTTGCAGGTGTATGCACCTAAACGAGGGGAACGGGTGAACTTGGCTAATCCGCTGACCAGTTTCAATGCCGACGAACTGATGAGTTCGGGGGAGGTATTCCAGGTGAGACAGGCGAAATACGATGCCAACTACATCCTTACCTCGCTGGATTTTGCCCAGCGTCTGTTCGACCAGGAAGGCCGGGTGTCGCAGGTGGAAGTAAAACTGAAAGAGGGAACGAACTTGCGCCATGCCAAGCGTGCCATTGCCAACGAGCTGGGCAGTCGGTTTGTGGTGTGTGACCGCTACGAACAACAGGCGGATGTATTCCGTATCATGAAAATAGAGAAACTCATCGCCTATCTCTTTTTGACCTTCATCCTGCTGGTGGCCAGTTTTAATATCGTAGGTTCGCTGAGCATGTTGATGATAGACAAGAGACAAGACATCGAGACGCTGCGGAACATGGGTGCCACACCCAACGACCTGCGACGGGTGTTTATGCTCGAGGGTTATCTGATTAGTTTGCTGGGTGCGTTTTCCGGTATCGTACTGGGAGTGGCGTTGTGCTGGGCACAGCAGCAGTTCGGTCTGGTTTCGATGGGGCCGAACGAAGGTTCGTTTATCGTTGAGAACTATCCCGTGGTGGTTCGGGCGTGTGACCTTGTACTTGTTTTCTTCACGGTGTTGGCGGTCAGTGCCCTCATTGTATGGTATCCTGTAAAAAGACAAATTAAAAACATATAGATATGGCGAATACAGCATTTCTGATTACAATCAGGAGATATATCAGCAGTAGTATGCTGCTTATCATTGCGACCGTGCTTGCCCTGATTGTGGCAAACAGTCCCCTGAAGGAACTCTATAAACAAATGTGGGAACTTCCAGTGGCCGTGAGCATCGGCAGTTTCAACCTGTTCAGCCACAACGGTCATCCGATGAGTTTCGGTGTATTCATCAACGATTTCCTGATGGCCATCTTCTTCCTCAGCGTGGGACTGGAAATCAAACGCGAAGTGTTGTGCGGTGAACTTTCGACGATGAAGAAGGCACTCGCTCCCATCATCGGGGCCTGTGGGGGAATGTTGGTTCCCGTGATTGTGTTCTTCCTGCTTTGTCCCAAAGACCCAGCGATGGAACGCGGTATGGCGATACCGATGGCGACGGATATTGCATTCTCGCTCGGTGTGTTGTCCGTGTTCTCGAAACGGGTGCCTCTCGGGTTGAAGATATTCCTGGCCGCCCTTGCTGTGGCCGATGACCTCGGTGGTATCATCGTGATTGCGATTCGTTACACGGAACACATCTCGCTACCCTTCCTTTTGGGTGCAGCCTTGTGTACGGCTGTGCTACTAATAGGCAACTGGCGTCAGGTACGCTCGAAATACTTTTATATTTCCATTGGCGTGGTGCTGTGGTATTGCATGTTGAACAGCGGCATCCATGCGACGATAGCTGGTGTAGTGATGGCCTTCTGCATTCCTGCTAATCTGCCGAATGGCACAAAATATTATATTGAGAAGATACGCGACGAGTTAGGGAACTTCCCCGATATCGAGGTGACATCTGCCGACCGAAACAAACCCAGCATCCTGAGTGAAGACGAGATAGGCATACTGAATAGTATAGAAACGGCCAGTGACCGTCTGATTAGTCCGTTGCAGGATATGGAGGACAACCTGAGGATAGGTATCAACTACTATATCATCCCCCTGTTTGCCTTTGCCAATGCTGGTGTGGACTTTGAAGGCATGAGTCTGGCAAACCTTTTCGGCGGTGTAGGACTGGCGGTCATGCTGGGTCTGTTCATCGGAAAGTTCGTGGGTGTGTTCAGTGCCTCTTGGGTATTTATCAAGTTGGGCATCATTCAGATGCCGCGTCATGGAACTTGGAAATCCTTTGCCAGTGTCTGCATGGTTTGCGGTATCGGCTTCACGGTTTCCATGTTTATTGCCAATCTGTCGTATCCCTGTCATCCCGACCTGCTCAACGATGCCAAACTGGGTATTCTGGCCGGTAGTATCGTCTCGGCTTTGGTGGGCTGCTTGATGCTCCACCTTACCCTGCCGAGTGAGGAAGAACTGGTCAGGTTGCGACAAGAGGACGGAGAGTAGCTTGATTCTTTATCATGAAATGTTTGTGGGAATGGTAAAAAAGTCTTAAATTTGTCCCAAACTATACTTAATTATAGGTACACGCGCGTAAAAGCATTGTATAATAACCTAAATTCAATAACTAAAATCAATCATTTATGTGGTTAATTAATTCATCAATCGGCAGGAAGGTGGTGATGTCTGTTACTGGCATTGCGCTCATCCTGTTCCTGACATTCCACGCATCAATGAATGTCGTGGCTCTGATTAGCGCTAAGGGCTACAACATGATTTGCGAGTTCCTGGGTGCCAACTGGTATGCCGTTGTGGCTACTATCGGATTGGCAGGTCTGGTGGCTTTGCATTTTATCTTCGCCCTGTGGCTGACCTTGCAAAACCGCAAGGCTCGTGGCGGTAGCAAGTATGCCGTAACGGAAAAGCCCGAAAAGGTAGAGTGGGCCAGTCAGAACATGTTGGTGCTGGGTCTTATCGTTGTTCTCGGTTTGTGCCTGCATCTTTTCAACTTCTGGTACAACATGATGTATGCCGAGTTGGCTGGTATCGAGAATGAGATTGCTGCCACCGACGGTGTAGGCTACATCAAAGAAACCTTCTCTAACCCCGTATATACGGGTATCTATCTGGTTTGGCTTTGCGCCCTGTGGTTCCACCTGAACCATGGTTTCTGGTCGGCATTGCAGACGCTGGGTTGGAGTGGTAAAATCTGGTTCAACCGCTGGCGTGTTATCAGCTGCATCTACACCACCATCGTTGTTCTGATGTTTGTAGCTGTAGTTGTTGCTTTTGCTTGTGGTTATGTCCCCGCTGACTTCGCTGCTTGCTAAAATTGGTAAAAGGTAAATCATTAAATCGTAAATGATATTATGGCAAAGACAATAAATTCAAGAATTCCCGAGGGACCCGTTGCTGAGAAGTGGACCAACTACAAGGCACATCAGCGTCTGGTGAACCCCAAGAATAAGCTGAAGCTCGATGTCATCGTCGTAGGTACGGGTCTGGCTGGTGCCAGTGCCGCTGCTTCGCTCGGTGAGATGGGCTTTAATGTCATCAACCTGTGTATTCAGGATTCTCCCCGTCGTGCACACTCTATCGCTGCACAAGGTGGTATCAACGCCGCCAAGAACTATCAGAACGACGGTGACTCTGTCTATCGTTTGTTCTACGACACCGTGAAGGGTGGTGACTATCGTGCCCGCGAAGCCAATGTGTATCGTCTGGCAGAGGTCAGCAACAACATCATCGACCAGTGCGTGGCACAGGGTGTCCCCTTTGCCCGTGAGTACGGTGGTATGTTGGCCAACCGTTCGTTCGGTGGTGCTCAGGTGAGCCGTACCTTCTATGCCAAGGGTCAGACGGGTCAGCAGTTGCTGCTCGGTGCCTATTCTTCACTGAGTTGTCAGGTGAAGGCTGGCAAGGTGAAGCTTTACACCCGTTACGAGATGGAGGATGTGGTCATCGTTGACGGCCGCGCCCGTGGTATCATCGCCAAGAACCTTGTAACCGGTAAACTGGAGCGCTTCAGTGCCAATGCCGTGGTTATCGCAACGGGTGGCTATGGTAACACCTACTTCCTTTCAACTAACGCTATGGGTTGTAACTGTACCGCTGCTGTTCAGTGCTACCGTAAGGGTGCTTATTTTGCAAACCCCTCTTATGTACAGATTCACCCCACTTGTATTCCTGTTCACGGCGACAAGCAGTCGAAGTTGACACTGATGTCGGAATCGCTGCGTAACGATGGTCGTATCTGGGTGCCCAAGAAGTTGGAGGATGCCAAGAAGTTGCAGGAAGGTACATTGCAAGGTTGGGAGATTCCCGAGGAAGACCGCGATTACTATTTGGAGCGTCGCTATCCCGCCTTCGGTAACCTCGTTCCCCGTGATGTGGCCTCTCGTGCCGCCAAGGAGCGTTGTGACAAGGGCTTCGGTGTGAACAACACGGGTCTGGCTGTATTCCTCGACTTCTCCGAGAGTATCAACCGTCTGGGTCTTGACGCCATGAAGCAGCGCTATGGTAACCTGTTCGACATGTACGAGGAGATTACCGATGTATATCCTGGCGACCTCGCCAACGAAATCAATGGCGTGAAGTATTACAAGCCAATGATGATTTATCCCGCTATCCACTATACGATGGGTGGTATCTGGGTAGATTATGAGTTGCAGACCAGCATCCCCGGTCTGTTTGCCATCGGTGAGTGTAACTTCTCCGACCATGGTGCTAACCGCCTTGGTGCTTCCGCACTGATGCAGGGTCTGGCCGACGGTTACTTCGTATTGCCTTACACCATCCAGAATTATCTGGCCGACCAGGCTATTTGGCCGAAGGTATCTACCGACCTGCCCGAGTTTGCTGAGGCTGAGAAGGGTGTTGAGGCCGAAATCGACCGTCTGATGGGTATTCAGGGTAAGCGTTCTGTCGATAGCATCCACAAGGAACTCGGTCACATCATGTGGGAGTATGTGGGTATGGGTCGTACAGCCGAAGGCCTGAAGACCGGTATCGAGAAGATGAAGGAACTGCAGAAGGAATTCGACACCAACCTGTTCGTACCTGGTACGAAGGAGGGACTGAATGTCGAGCTTGACAAGGCCATCCATCTGCGCGACTTCTTTACGATGGGCGAGCTTGTGGCTCACGATGCCCTCTCGCGTAACGAGTCTTGCGGTGGTCACTTCCGGGAGGAATTCCAGACCGAGGAAGGCGAGGCCAAGCGTGACGATAAGAACTTCTTCTATGTGGGCTGCTGGGAGTATCAGGGCAAGGACAAAGACCCCGAACTCATTAAGGAGCCTCTGGAGTATGAAGCAATCAAGGTACAAACTCGTAACTATAAGAACTAAACACTATGGCTAAGAATATTTCTGTTACTATCAAGTTCTGGAAGCAGAACGGCCCGAAAGACAAGGGTCACTTCGATACCCATGAATTGAAGAACATTCCCGACGACACCTCATTCCTCGAGGCCCTCGATATCATGAACGAGGAACTCATCGGTGCAGGTAAGGAGCCGTTCGTGTTTGACCACGATTGCCGCGAGGGTATCTGCGGTATGTGCTCGCTGTACATCAATGGTACACCTCATGGTAAGACCGAGCGCGGTGCCACCACTTGTCAGCTCTACATGCGTCGTTTTAAGGATGGCGACACCATCACCGTAGAGCCTTGGCGTTCGGCTGGTTTCCCCGTCATCAAGGACTGTATGGTTGACCGCAATGCCTTCGATAAGATTATCCAGGCTGGCGGTTATACCACCATCCGTACCGGTCAGGCTCAGGATGCTAATGCTATCTTGATTCCCAAGGAGGATGCCGACGAGGCTATGGACTGCGCCAGCTGCATCGGTTGCGGTGCCTGCGTGGCTGCATGTAAGAATGGTTCTGCCATGCTCTTCGTATCTTCGAAGGTTAGTCAGCTTGCCCTGCTTCCCCAGGGTCGCGTAGAGGCTGCCCGTCGTGCCAAGGCTATGGTGGCCAAGATGGATGAACTGGGCTTTGGTAACTGCACCAACACGCGTGCTTGTGAGGCCGTTTGTCCGAAGTGTGAGACCATCGCCAACATTGCTCGTCTAAACCGCGAGTTCATCAGCGCAAAGCTCGCTGATTAAGACCTCTGGTAGATAAAGCAAAAGCGTCGTAGTGATGAACTATGACGCTTTTCTTTTTATGGATAAATAAACTTGGAGTGGCTATACCAGTCGGTATAAGCCTCCGCTGAGTTGGCGGACCACGCCCCGCATTTCCAACTCAAAAAGCAGGCTGCTGAGTTGTCCGATGGGCAGATTCGTTTCTACGGTCAGTTGGTTAATGTGTTTGCCATCGGTATCTTTCAGCGCATTGTAAACGACCTGTTCTTCTTCCGATAGTTGCACGAATAAATCCCGTTGGATTGGACCTTTTTTATCGCCTTTGGTTTCCCATCCCATTGCATCGACAAAATTTTCGGTACTAGTAAGCAATGCCGCGCGATTGTTGCCGATAAGTTGGTTGCAACCCTCCGAAGCGGAATCCCCTACACGACCAGGCACGGCAAATACATCGCGGCCGTATCCGTTGGCAATATCTGCCGTGATGAGGCTGCCTCCCTTTCGCGCAGATTCCACAACGAGTGTGGCATCGGAAATGCCAGCCACGATACGGTTACGGCTAACGAAGTTTATTTTGTCGGCATTGCTCTGACTCATGAATTCCGTGAGCAGTCCACCGTGGGTGAGCATCTCGATGGCCGTATTGCGGTGCATTCGGGGATAAATTTGGTCCAAACCGTGCGCCAGTACGCCGATTGTCTGCAATCCGTTGGCCAGCGCCTGACGATGGGCGGCGATGTCGATGCCGTAGGCCAATCCGCTCACGATGATACAGTCGGGACAAATCTGGGACAGTTCGTTAAGGAACCGCTGACAGAATCTTTTTCCATAGTCTGTTGCCTTACGGGTGCCAACGATGCTTAGGATGTGCAGACTGTTGAGGTCGGCATTTCCCCGATAGAACAGGATTACGGATGCATCCTGACATTCGCGAAGCCGTATGGGGTAGCGCGAATCGTCGCAGGGAATCACGGCGATGTGGTTGTTTTGGGCAAAGGTTAGTTCCTGTTCGGCACGAGTAACATGGTCTCCCATCTGTGCCATGGTTTCGGCCAGGCGTGGTGTGATCTCGGGGATGAGGGAACCGAGGTCGCGACGAGCCTCGAACAATGTGGTGGCATTGCCGGCGGCATCCAACAACGCATGCTGAACCTGCGAGTTGTAGGGCAGCAGGCGGGTTAGCGCCATCAGATATATCAACTCTTGTTCGCTCATTCGAAGAAACGATCAAGTTCGGGACATGATGAGGCCAACTGTCCATCAATGAGGACTACGGTCTCAACTTTGGCACGACACGCCAGTTTGTTGTCGGCCAGACGCACGATATCTTGAAAGAACACATATTTGAAATGTTCTTTCTCCACCCGCGTGCGAACCAAGAACTCGTCACTACTGCGTAACGGTGTCTTGTAGGAAAGGGAGATGCGTGCCACGACGACATCGATGCCGCGATGGTGTAGGTCGGCGAAGGAAACTCCCAGCGAGCATAAGAACTCGTGACGGGCATGTTCGGTGTAGTGTTGGTAGTTGGCATTGTTTACGATGCCTTGGAGGTCGCATTCGTAGTCGCGAACCTTCATCTTGAACTCGTGTGTCATTATAGTCTTGAACTTAGGTATTCGTATCCGAAACTGCACCGCAAACAATCGAGGCGGTCGCAGTATTGTTTCTTCAGTTGTATGAGTGCCTGACTGTCGGCGGCATTGGAGACTTTCAATCCACATTCCTCCCACTGGCGTATGATATAGTTCCGTTCGGCAGGCAGTTGGCGAAGTAGGTCGAGAATGTTTTCGCGGAGATCCCAGTTGCCGTGGCTCATGGCGTTGGCATACAGCACGGGGATAACTGTATTGATGATGATGAGATTCTGTGAAGCCTCGCTCAGATGCAGTTGCCGTTCCTCGACAGGGCGTCCGAACATTAGATGCGTGTGCCAATATTCGGAGGTGGTGGCCGTGAGGATGCGTCGCAGTTCGGGAAGTGGCTCGCTGTTCATCATGGCATCTTTCAGTACCGACAGGTTTACATTTGCTTTGTGATATATCCAGGCCAGTTCCGCCAAGCGTATATGGGGGAAGTTCAGGGGGCGAAGTCGTAGATATTTCCATTGCCGATACGGCATGATGTCCGTTAGGCAGAACAATCGTTGCTGATAGGCAAACTCGCGTTGGAGTCGGAGAAAGTATTCGTCCTTGCTGCCGGCTTCGGCAGATTCAGGTGGCAAGGACTCGGTCTGTAACAATCCTGCTACGCCTAGGAAAATGGCTTCAATTTGGAACAATTCGTCGCGATGTTTACCGATTTTATCGAGCGGAATTCGTTTGCCCCATTGTTCAAAGGCATCGCCGTTGATGCCGAATCCGAAGTTGCGTGCCAGTGTGCGGAATAAGGCCCACTCCCAGTTCCCGTTGGTTTCCCGCAGTCGGGTTTCGACTTGGCGGGCACGCTCCTCTATGCGCTCCACGGTGAGGGTGTCCATCCAACTGTGTATCTTGAAGAGTGGAATATCGGGAATGATACGGTAGCATCGTGGGTAGTCCTCGGTCTTTTGCAGCGTTTCATAGCGGTGGTGCAAATCGGCGGGAATGTCGAGTTGTAGTTGGAGCAGTTGCTGTCCGTTCTGGGTTGTCACGGGGCAGTCGATGACCGAAGCCACATGAAGAATGACGCTATTGTATGCTTCGTCTGTATCGTGGCCGTGGCGGAACCAGTCGCTGGAGCGCAGATGAATCTCCACATTACCAGCCAGAATAGTGTTTCCGATGCGTATCTTGGCATTGAAGAAATCTGGTCCTGCATTTGTGTTTGCCAGTCCAGGGTCGATGATTTCCAGCTCTTGCCCGTCGGTTGTGAGCAGAGCCCTGAGCGGAAGAAGTTTGTGCTTCCACACATAATGCAGCAGTTTCTCCATGATGTCTGGCGTATGCCAATCCTTAAAAATACCTAACAAAAGTACGGTTTTTCGCTTATAATACCTATCTTTGCACCTGAAAAATATTTGAGACCGATGAAAATAGCATTGATTGGATACGGTAAGATGGGTCGGATGATAGAGGAAATTGCATTGAGTCGCGGCCATGAGATAGTCAGCATCATTGATATCGACAATCAGGAGGACTTCGATTCCCCTTCTTTTGCCAGTGCCGATGTCGCCATAGAATTTACGGCTCCCCATGTGGCCTACGACAACTATTGCAAGGCTTTTGCTCACAATGTGAAGGTCGTTAGTGGCTCAACGGGCTGGATTCCTCAGCATGGTGAGGAAGTGCGGAAGATGTGTACCGAAGGCGGTCAGACGCTGTTCTGGAGTTCCAATTTCAGTTTGGGCGTGACGATATTCCGTGCCGTGAATCGCTATCTGGCGAAAATTATGAACCAGTTCGACTCTTATCAGCCCACGATGGAGGAAGTACACCATATACACAAACTCGACCACCCCAGTGGTACGGCCATAACGCTGGCCGAGGAACTGGTGAATCAGGTGGAGCGACTTGATGGATGGCAGATGGGAACCCTGACCCAGCCCGACGGAGCAGTGGAAGGTGTGGCAGATGCTCCTGCGGACAAACTCCGTATCGATAGTATCCGTCGAGGTGAGGTGCCCGGTATTCACAGCATCACTTGGGATTCGGAGGCCGACCAGATAACGATAACCCACGATGCTCATAGTCGTCGGGGTTTTGCACTCGGTGCTGTTTTGGCTGCCGAATATACGGCAAAGCACACGGGATTGCTTACTATGGAAGACATGTTCAAGTTCTAAGGTATGGAAAAGAAGACCTATAAACCTACAATAAAGGACTGGTGCCTTGGCATCGGTCTTTGTGTTTTATTGATTGTTTTTCTAGTGTGGGTACGCTCTTGGATTGGTATTATTGCCTTGCCGTTCATTTTCGATGCGTATGTCACCCGTAAGATCAACTGGGGATGGTGGAAGGAACTGGAAAATCCCGTCACGCGAACTATCATGAGTTGGGTAGATGCTATCGTGTTTGCTCTCGTTGCCGTTTACTTCGTGAACATCTATTTCTTCCAGAATTATACCATTCCATCGAGTTCGTTGGAGAAAAGCCTTTTGATTGGCGACTATCTTTATGTGAGCAAAACCAGCTATGGAGCGCGTGCGCCGATGACACCGCTTTCTATGCCACTCTGTCAGCATACCTTACCTATCGGTGGGCTGAAGAGTTACATCTCGTGGCCCCAATGGAAGTACAAGCGTATCTCGCCCAAGCGGATACCTCTCAACGATATTGTGGTGTTCAACTATCCTTCGGGGGATACCGTGTCACTTTCGCCACGCTATCAGGCTGCAGACTATTATATGCTCAGTTATCTATATGGTCAGCAGATTTATGAGCAGAATTTTGGTACAGTGGACATGGATAGCCGTTCGGCCATCGAACGCCGCCAACTGTATCATCAATATTATACTTTAGGCAGTACTTACATCAAGCAGAACTCACAAGAGTTCGGTGATGTATCGTGGCGTCCTGTGGACCGTCGCGAAAACTATGTAAAGCGTTGCGTGGGAACACCGGGACAGACCTTGGAGATTCGCGACCGCATCATCTACCTCGACGGCAAGCCCAATAAGGAACCCGACAATGTTCAGTACAATTATCGGGTGGAATTGTTGGACCGTCATCTGCCGGAGGATTTTATGAAAGAGATAGGCTTGTCGAGCGACGATTATAAGACACTTTATCAAACGGGTATCTGCCCGTTGACGAAGAAGATGAAGAAGGCCATGGAGGCTCGCACCGACCTTATCGCCAGTGTGGAAATCGTAGAGCAGACAGAAACCGATGCCTTGTACCCATTGAATGGGCATTTTGGGTGGACTTGCGATAACTATGGTCCTATCTGGATTCCGGCAAAGGGTGAGAGTATTGACTTGACTTTGGAGAATCTGCCCATCTACGAACGCCCCATCCGCGTCTATGAGGGGAATCAATTGGAGGTTACGCCCGAGGGCGATATCCTAATCAACGGTAAGAAGGCTACGCGCTATACCTTCAAGATGGATTACTACTGGATGATGGGTGACAACCGCCATAATTCAGCCGATTCGCGTTACTGGGGTTTTGTTCCCGAAGACCATATCGTAGGCAAGCCCGTAATGATATGGATGTCGCGTAACAAGGATTATAGCATCTTCGATGGCGGCATTCGTTGGAAACGCCTGTTCCGTTGGGTGGACAATATCAAGTAAACCATTCCATGCCTTGTTTGTTGTCGTCGGCCTATCTGGCTCCCCTCTCGTATTACACCAAACTGCTGCAATACGACAAGGTGTATGTTGAGCAATACGACCATTATCAGAAACAGACTTATCGTAACCGTTGTCTGATTGCTTCGCCCAATGGCGTGCAGGCTTTGACGATTCCCGTGGTAAAGCCCGATGCTCCCAAGGCGTATATGCGCGATATCCGTATCAGCGACCATGGAAACTGGCGTCATCTGCATTGGCAGGCTTTGATAAGCAGTTACCATCGCACACCTTTCTTTGAGTTCTATGCCGACGACTTTGCTCCTTTCTATGAGAAGCGCTATGCGTTCTTGCTCGATTTTAACGAGGCCTTACAGAATATGGTATGCGACCTGATGGGGATAGAAACTCAGAGTGAGCGTACGACTGCGTACGAATTGAATGTCGATGGAATCGACGATTTTCGCTATCTTGTTGAGCCTTCGAAGAACTCCTCCTTTCCTGCCCGCCCGTATTACCAGATGTTCAGCGAACGACAGGGATTTCAACCCAATTTGAGTATTGTGGACTTGCTTTTCAATATGGGGCCAGAAAGTATATTGTATCTTCAACCATGATAGAAACCGAAACTTTATCCAGTGGACTTAGGATTGTCGCTGACCGTCGCAGGGGTGATGTCGTCTATTGCGGTATTGCCGTAGATGCAGGTACTCGCGATGAACTTCCCGAAGAATCGGGCATGGCACACTTTGTGGAGCACATGAGTTTCAAGGGCACAGCGCATCGTCGTGCCTGGCATATCCTGAACCGCATGGAGGTTGTTGGTGGAGAGTTGAATGCCTATACGGGCAAGGAAGCTACGGTTTACTATTGTTCGACCCTGCGTCAGCATCTCAACCGCGCGCTTGACTTGCTTTTTGATATTGTCATTCACAGTGCTTATCCCCAGCGGGAGATAGAGAAGGAAGTGGAGGTTGTTGTCGATGAAATCGAGAGTTATAACGATTCGCCGTCGGAACTGATATACGACGATTTTGAGTCGATACTTTTCAAGGGACACCCCTTAGGGAGAAACATTCTGGGGGATGCCGAGCGTCTTCGTTCTTATCTGACGGAAGATGTCCGATGCTTTGTCGAAAGGCTTTACCACCCTTCGCGCATGGTGTTGTTCGTTTATGGTGATGTACCGATGAGTCGCATCGTGAAGATGGCAGAACGGCTTTGTCCGAGTGTGGATACACCCATGTTACCCCATGAGCGTTTTGCTCCTTGTCCTACCGATATCCCTCCATTGTCCGCCATTCATCGCGACACGCATCAAGCCCATGTCATTATTGGGACGACGACCTGTCCAATGGGCGACTCCCGCCATACTGGATTGCATTTGCTGAACAACATTCTTGGTGGTCCGGGTATGAATTCGCGACTGAATATCGCCCTGCGCGAACGCAATGGATTGGTCTATACGGTAGAAAGCACACTGACTTCCTATACGGACACGGGTGTATGGAATATTTATTTTGGTTGCGACCATCAAGATGTGAACCGATGCCGTAAGCTGGTCGAGCGGGAACTGCAACGCCTAACGGATGCCCCGTTGTCGCCAGCGGCCCTTTCGGCAGCCAAGCGTCAGTTGAAGGGTCAGGTGGCCTTGTCGTGGGAGAATGGTGAAAATGTAGCCATCAGTATGGGGCGTCGATATTTGCTGATGAACAAAACTCAAACCTTACAGGAACTTTGCGAGCGTATCGATGCTGTAGATGCCCAACAACTTTGTGACCTTGCCCGACAGATGTTTGCCCCGTCAAGGCTGGTTACCCTGATATATCCATAAAGAATAAAGGCCCTTGTTGTTTTGGGTCTTTCGCAATAAATCCTTATCTTTGCACGGAAATTATTGATAGAAAGCTATGAAGAAACTGATTTTTATGTTGCTTGGTGCAACAATGATGTTGACAAGTTGTAGTAAACTGGGAAAACTGACATCCGATGACTTTAAGGTAACTCCAACTCCCCTCGTGGCTACGGGCGGTGAGGTACCTGCTACCATTACGGTGACTTTCCCCGAGAAATTTATGAAGAAAAAGGCTTCGATAGAGGCAACACCCGTATTGCGTTATGCTACGGGTGAGACCAGTGCCCAAAGCGTTACCTACCAGGGTGAGAAGGTAGAAGGAAACGGAACGGAAGTCTATTATAAGGTAGGCGGTAGCTATAACATGAGGGCTAATTTCCGCTATACGCCCGAGATGCTGAAGAGTGACCTGTATATGACCTTTGAGGCCAAATTGGGCAAGAAGACAAAGGAAATGCCCGATGTGAAGATTGGCTATGGTGTTCTTGCTACGAGCGACCTTCTGGGGCGTTGTCTTGACAATGTCAATGCAGCACAGGCACCAGATAAGTTCCAGCGTGTGATAGAGCAGAAGCAAGAAGCAAACATCAAGTTCCTGATTGCACAGAGTAATCTGCGTACAAGTGAGTTGCAGACCGTCAGCATGAAAGAACTTGTTTCGGTATTGCGGGAAATCAACGACGATGCAGAGGGCCGAGTTCTGGATGCTATAGAAGTGAGTGCATACGCTTCGCCCGATGGTAAGTATTCATTCAACGAGAAACTGGCCGAGCGTCGTCAGAAGGTGTCTGCCGAATACCTGAAGAAGGAACTGCAGCGGATAAAGATGGATGCCGATATCAATACCAAGTACACGGCAGAGGACTGGGACGGTTTCCAACAGTTGATTGCTTCCAGCAATTTACAGGACAGACAGATTATCCTGAGTGTACTCTCCATGTATAAAGACCCCGAAGAGCGTGAACAGCAGATCCGTAATATGAGCCATGTATATACGGACATCAAGGATGGAATCCTCCCCGAATTGCGTAGGGCGCGCTTGATTGTGAACTATGAAATTATTGGACGCAGTGATGCCGAAATCTTAAGTCAGTATAAGTCCGACCCCAGTCAGCTCAGCCTCGAGGAACTGGTGTATGGTGCCAATATGCTTGTGGAGGGTAAAGACCAGAAAGACTGGAACCAGACCATAGCCCGTTTGTACCCGAACGACTATCGTGCATTTAACAACTTGGCCTCGATAGCCTATGCAGAAGGTGACTATAATGCAGCCGCAAATTATCTGGCACAAGCAAAGAATATCAACAACCGTGCTCCGGAAGTGAATACCAACTTGGCATTGATGGAACTCCGAAACGGGAACCTTGGCAATGCAGAGAGTTATCTGGCACAGGGTTTTGGTGCAGAGAACTATAACGAGGTTCTTGGTTGCTATAACATTGCAAAGGGCAACTATGGTCAGGCTGCCCAGAACTTGGCTGAGACAGAAACGAACGCTGCCGCTTTGGCTCAGATTCTCTCCGAAGACTATGCTGCTGCTCGCGAGACGCTTTCCAATATAAAGAAAGCCGATGCTACAACCTCTTATTTGCAGGCGGTTTTGGCTGCCCGTACAGGCGATACGGCTGCGGTTGTAAAGAACTTGCGTACTGTTGCCGAGAAGGATTCTGCCTTGAAGGCTCGGGCAAAGGACGACATTGAATTTGCTCCTTATGCCAGCACAGTTGCCAGTCTATTGAAATAAGGTCATGCGCAGCATCTTCCTAATGGGCATCTTGTTGCTTCTTGCCGCGTGTGGCGGCCAGAAGGGCAAGGTGCGCATCAGGGGAGCATTTGATAATTTGCCTCAGGCCGATTTGTTGTTGTACAGTCCCGACGGAGGAATCGGTACGATAGTGGATACCTTGCATATAAAGAAAGGTAAGTTTGACTATCGGACTGCTGTCGATGAGGAACAACATACCTATGTCATCATCTATCCCAATTATATGACGCTCTCCTTTCAGGCGCATTCTGGGGCAGATGTGAAGATAAAGGGTGATGCCTTCAGTCTGGCACAGGTTAAGGTGGAGGGCGCTGATGCTATATTAAAAGACGAACGCGGTAAAAGTCCTGCTCCCGTTGCGATAGGCAAGAAACTCCCTAAGTCCAAGATTGTAAGGCACGACGGGAAACACTATCTGCTTCTCGGTTTTTGGGCAGACTGGAAGTATGGTTCCAATGAAATCGTAGGCAATGCGATTCGGACAACACTCCGTGAATACTCGGACAGCGTTCGGGCATTCTCTTATTCGCTCAATCTTGAATCGAAAGCCCGGAACACGATATCCTTTACGGAAGACTCCACCCAGTGTCAGACTTACTGCGACCATAAGGGTTGGAAGGGAGAGTTGCTGGTGAAATACGGCATTCGTAATATCCCGCAGATGATACTTGTCAATCCCGAAGGAATTGTCGTGGCAAAAGGAAGCGACTATCGCAAGGATATTTATCCTACCCTGAAAAAGATAAATTCTGCTCAAATAGAATAGTCTTTTATGTTAGTAAAGATTCCAACAGCAGCGGTACAGGGATTGCAGGCAATACCCGTTACGGCAGAAGTCAATGCCTCCCGTGGTTTCCAGTTTTGTCTTGTGGGATTGCCCGACAATGCAGTCAAGGAAAGCCACCAGCGAATCGTGGCAGCCATACAAAATAGTGGCTATCGTTTCCCGATGCAGAGCATAACGGTGAACCTTACACCTGCCGATTTGAAGAAAGAAGGTTCTGCCTACGATTTGCCCATTGCCATTGGCATTATGGCAACTGCCGGGGAGATAAAAATCAATCGCTTGCCTCGTTTCATGATGGTGGGTGAGTTGAGTCTCGACGGCTCACTCCTGCCTGTTCGAGGGGCTTTGCCAATAGCGATTATGGCTCGTGCACAGGAATATGAGGGATTGATTGTTCCCGCACAGAATGTGCGTGAGGCGGCAGTGGTGAACAACCTCAAAGTTTATGGTGCGCACCACATTCAGGAAGTTGTCGATTTGTTGGACGATTCACCTTCTGCCATTCAGTCGACGGAAATCAATACGCGTGAGGAGTTCTATCAGCGACAGAACGAATATGAGTTTGACTTTGCCGATGTCAAAGGACAGGAATCCGTGAAGCGTGCCATGGAAGTTGCCGCTGCTGGTGGTCACAACCTCATCATGATAGGTCCGCCCGGAAGTGGCAAAAGTATGATGGCAAAGCGCCTGCCGACTATTTTACCCCCATTGTCGTTGAGCGAAAGCCTCGAGACAACCCAAATACATAGTGTGGCAGGCAAGTTAGCCCGTGATGCCTCTTTGGTAGCAACCCGTCCATTCCGCAGTCCGCATCATACGATATCTCAAGTCGCTTTGGTTGGTGGTGGTGTTAATCCGCAGCCAGGGGAAATAAGTTTGGCTCATAATGGTGTGCTTTTTCTCGATGAATTGCCAGAATTTTCGCGTGCTGCCCTTGAAGTGCTTCGCCAACCTCTTGAGGATCGTGTCATAAATGTTTCGCGGGCAAAGTATGCGGTTACCTATCCTGCTTCGTTCATGTTCGTGGCCAGTATGAATCCCTGTCCTTGTGGATATTATGGTGACCCCACGCATCATTGCACCTGCACACCTGGGCGCATTCAGCAGTACATGAGTAAAATATCAGGTCCTTTACTCGACCGCATCGATATTCAATGCGAAATCTCACCCTTACCCTTTAAGGATATCTCGAAGGCAGCACCAGGCGAACCCTCTGTTGCTATTCGTGAGCGCGTCATAGCTGCCCGTAAGATTCAGGAAGAGCGTTTCAGTTCCCTCTCTTCAGGAGAGGGCGGAGGGAGAGGCCGTGTCCATTGCAATGCTCAGATGACGGAAAAAATGATTCACCAGTTCGCAGAGCCCGATTCCGCCTCTCTTGATATGCTCCGTATGGCGATGGAACGCCTAAGCCTTTCTGCCCGTGCATATAATAGAATATTGAAGGTAGCAAGAACTATTGCCGACCTTGAAGGTTCGAAGAAAGTACAGAGCCAACATATCGCAGAAGCCATTGGTTACCGGAACCTTGATAGAAGCGACTGGGCAGAGAGAGGGATATAAAAACGGTATTTATGTAGCGCATTATCATAAGCATGCGGTGTTTAGCATATCCAAAATGAGAACCTTTGTCTTTTTGACCGGTTTAACATTTAGTATTTTGTTGGCGATAGCTCAACCAAATAAATTAGGTCTTCCGATAAAGGAAAGGAATGCTGTAGAGATTGTATGTAGCCTTCAAGATGAGGAGGGTTTTTGGTGGTATGGTGGTAAAGGGACAGGGTTATGTCGTTTTGACGGGTTTGAAACTGAGTCCTTTTGTAGTAATCGGCAAAATCCTAATTTGCTGCGTAGCAACGATGTATTGTGTATAACCGAACAGAGAAATAACGCTGAAATCTGGTTTGGCACGAAAGAAGGAGCGTATATCTTACATAAGAAGGATTATACGGTGAGTCCTATCGTAGTGAAAACCCAACAGGATAGCAATGAATTGGTGGATAAACGAATTTCCTGCTTAATCACGGAAGCAGACGGTAGTATATGGCTCTCATATCGGAATCAGTTGCTTCATTTTTCTTCAAAAGCAGAATTGTTGGAGCGATTTGAGACAAAGTGGGAGGGCAAGAACCGTAGTGTCTTATCTGTCTGTTTCGATGCGGACAGTACCTTGTGGGCTGGACTATGGAATGGCGGAGTCCTTTGTTTGAAAATGGTCAATGGCCGGCGATTGGTGTTCAATGGCCAGTGGAGTGACTATCCGGTAAGCCCCCCCAAATACAGGACTGCGGAAGAGACGGAAAAGATGCTCGATTCCGTGATGAGCAAACAGGCTCCGGGTAACGATTCCATCGTTCTATCATGGGCAAAGGCTTGCATCCCTCGGGGGACAGAGGAGGGCTCTTATTTCATTGGGACTTATCATTCTCTTTATCTATATGACGGTCAACAGGTCACGCAGTTGTTGACGGGTTTGGATAAGGTACGCAGTATGGTTTTTTCCAATCGTTTGCAGTCGCTGTTCCTATCAAGCAAAAGGTACGGTATTTGTCGATGGAAAGATAAAAAATTGAGGGTACTTGTTGATAGTATTCAGTCCCGAAGACTACAATTGCAGGGTGACACGGCATTGCTGTTATCCCGAGGTCTGGCAAATGTTAGCCTACTCAACTTGCGTACATTGAAACTGATGCAAGATACGACGACTGTGGATGTCCGTCCTGTCGTCACTGCTTATGCAATAGACGGAAATAAACAACTAATGCCCTTCGGACAGCAGGTACTAACATTGCCCCAAAGTACCGACTTAGTAGAATTATATCTGTCGACCCTCGAATTCGACCATGCATCACAGGTGCAATTTGCATATCGTTTGAGCGAGGATGAAGAATGGAAGGAATTGCCTGAGGGTGAGCATGTGGTAAAGTTTGCTCACTTGCCCTATGGTAAAACCCAACTTCAAATACGGGGCACTGACACCTATGGGCGCTGGAGTGCTCCTGTTACGGTGCTAACCCTTGTGCGTCCTGCATCGTGGTATGAGTACACATGGTTGTGGATATCTTTTATCATTATATTCTTCGCGTGTTCATATTGTTTATATAAGAAAGGGAGGAGAATGTCTCAGCAAGAGGGCACTGAGGAAGAATCGAATAAACTTTCTGTTGCTGACAGGGAATTTCTTGACAAGGCTGTTGCGGCTGTTTCCGCTCATATGCTTGATGCGGACTATTCCGTTGATACATTGGCCAGCGACCTCTGTATGAGTCGTGCTAATTTGCATCGTAGAATGCGTGTAGTTACAAGACAGACGCCTACTGATTTTATTCGCAATCAACGCTTAGAGCGTGCGGCCCAATTACTTCGTACCACATCGTATAGTATAAATGAAATAGCCGACTTGGTGGGTTTCTCTTATGCCAGTTACTTTTCCAAGTGTTTCAAGGATAAGTATGGCGTATTGCCAAAAGACTACTGACGCAGGAAATTTGCAACGATTTTCGTATTATCTGCGACAACATTTTAAGGGAGAATCGTATTTTCTTGAGACCTTTGCTGTTAGATTTTTAACTTAACAATGGTGTCTAAATGAAGATTCTCAAAATCCTCCTTATGGCAGGCATGATAATGCTGCCACAAATGATGACCGCCCAGCGTTTGCAGCAACAGTTAGGGCGTGGAGTAGTAGCAGTGAATAACAATGGCAGTGTGACTGTGACATGGCGACGGCTGGCACAAGAGCCTGAAGATGCCATTTACAATGTATATGTAAATGAAACTAAGGTTGAAAGTACGACGCACACCTATTGGAAAACTACATCAGAAGTAGTACCCATTGGGGCAAAAGTTACTGTCAGTTTGGTCACCAGTGGGGGCGAAGAACAAACCAAAAGCGTGCCCTTTGAGGTGAAGAGTTACGACATGCGCAATATCTTCGTTGACATCAATTTCGAGGAAGGTGGCTCACCTCTACAGTCGGCAGACTTCAATACGGCTTATGTTTGGCCTATCGACTTAGACGGTAACGGGGAGATGGATTATGTGGTGAACCGCGTAAGGAACTCCAATGGGCTGGACTGTTATGTGGAAGGCTATCTCCGTACGGGCGAGCATCTTTGGACCGTGAAATTAGGACCGAATGAACTGAGCTGCGCTGGTCAGGATGACATGATTACCGTTGCTGACATGGACTGCGATGGACGAGGCGATGTCATCATCCAGTCATCGGACGGCACGCAGTTCTGGGATGCTGAGGCAAATACATTCGGCCTTTATGTAAACGGTGGGGTGACGGGCGACACGGACGGTGACGGCATTATCAACTATGAAACTCAGAATACGCGCAACGCTCCACGCTATATTTCTGTCATCGACGGCATGACAGGACGCGAGAAGTCCAGCATCGAACAGAGTTACAATCAGCACTACAATCGTACTAACCGGGCATCGCTGATGGGCGATGAATACAACAAGCATGTGGGTCACATGGGTGTGTTTTACCACGATGGCGTGCATCCTGCCGTGGTCATGGAGTGGCACATGCGCGGTACGGGCGGTGACCATCATTACTACAACTTGGGCGTAGCTTACGATTTCAGCAGCGGCAAGGCGGGCGAGTTGAAGGAACTCTTCAACACGCCGACTGGGGCTCCGGCTTTTCACCAGATACGTGTGGGCGATGTGGACGGTGACGGCAGGGACGAGATGATCGTGGGTGGCTATACGATGAACCATGACGGTTCCGTGCTCTTCAACACGGGCATCAGCCACGGAGACCGCTTCCGCACCTCGGATATCGATCCCGAGCGTCCAGGGCTGGAAACTTTTGCCATACAGCAGTATGCCCCTGACATGTTGGGGCAAGTGCTCTACGATGCTCGCACGGGTGAGTTCATCAAGAAATGGTATCTTTCGGCAGTAGGTGATATCGGTCGCGGCGAGTGCATAGACATTGACAAGAATCATTTAGGGTGGGAAATGTGGTCCACGATGGATGGTAAGGTATATGATGCGCAAGGTAACCTTATCACGGAGTACGGGAATCAGTATCCCTGCGAGGGAATTTGGTGGGATAACGAACTGGATCGCGAGGTCGTACAGACCAGCGACAGTCACTACAATGTATATGTACAGGACTTCTTCAAGGGGCGTGAAGTGGAATTTGCTAAAATAAGTGGTTACCGCTATGTTACTGTCTATGCCAAGCGTGCTGCTTTTTGGGGAGACATTATTGGTGACTGGCGCGAGGAGATGATTCTGTTGCACAAAGAGAATGGTGTGACAGTGGGCTTCATAGGCGTATCCACCGACTACACCTCAGATGTGGATTTTATTTATTGTCTGCAACAAGACCCACACTATCGCGGCGACTGCTCCACGAAAGGCTATTACCAGAGTCCTAACCCGGGTTTCTATTTGGGTTTCGACATGCCGCGTCCCCAGTTGCCACCTTGTATGGTGACAGACCTCGTGGCGCAGTCTGACGGGCAATATGTGACCTACGACCGCTCGGCTCCAGCCTCTTACGCTAACGGTAGGAGCGTGCTTTTTGATTTAACCTATCAGGGCGACATATTTACAATTAATAACGCATTCTCTCCGTCCGTCATTTATGCGATGCCTGTGCGAGAGCAAAGCATTACGCTAAGCGGAACAGGCAGTGTGGAGGGTAATCTGCAATTGTGGAAGAGTCTGCAGGGACGATTTGTTGTCAATACGCCGTTGCTCCATACGGGTGGTACATTTATATCCGAAGGAGTACTCGAAGTGAACAACACCATCTTGGGTGATGTAGATTTGCGTGCCCGGGGGACATTGGCAGGGGATGCTGTTGTGATGGGAGAACTAAAAGTGGAAGGTGCTCTAAATAACGAGGGTTGCCGACTGATGCCTGGAGGCGAGGTCGGAGATCTTGGAGTCATCACATTGAAGCAGGGACTCACCATCAACAAGCGTCTGTTTGTAGAGGCTGACATAAAAGACGCCACTGCTTCCGCCGATTTGGTAAAGGTAGAAGGAGATCTGGCTATTACTACAGATGGGCAACTTATCTTCACAATTGTACCCGATGTAGTCAAACCACAGCCTGCTCGCTATAAATTGATGTCATACACAGGGGAGTTTTTAGGCGATATGTCGAAGATCTCCGTACATGGGTTAATAGGACTTTCTTACTCTATTAGAAATGAGGAGCAGGCTATTTGGCTTGTCATCAATGCTCAGCGCGATGCAGCCCAAGAAGTTCGGTGGACGGGTGCCGAGAGCAACCAATGGGACTACTTGACAGCTAATTTTACTTTGAATGGCGAAAGTACGGAGTTTGTAGGCGAGGATGGAGTCATCATCGGCGACGATGCCGTGAAGGCCACTATCCAAGTCGACGAATTGATGCCTGTAAGCCAGGTGACATTTGAAAATGAAACCAAAAACATATCCGTTAATGGAACAGGCGGATTTACAGGTTCAGGTGATATTGTAAAGGATGGTAATGGGCGTGTAACATTTAATATCACGAATAGCGATTACACGGGAAAGACAATTATCAATAGCGGCAGTATTATCGTCACCGAATTGGCAGATGGTGGATTACCCAGTAGCATTGGAGCGGCAACCGCTGAACCGGATAATTGGCAGATAGGCAAAGCCACGCTCATTGTCAACAACTCCAACACCGCGACCAATCGCGGCCTCTGCCTTAACGATACTGCCACTATACAGATTACGAGTGGCGTAACTGCTCTTAAGGGCATAATCCAAGGGGATGGAAGATTGGTGAAAAAAGGTAGTGGACAACTTAATATTACTTATGCAGGAAATAACGCTTGGAAATCTACAGAACTCAATGCTGGTACTCTCGCTATGGGTGCATGGAATACCACATTTGGTATGCCCACATCCTCCATTGATGTGACAGGAAATGCTACAATTACCATATTCAATAATAATAGTACCAGTGCCGTACCTGCCCTGAAAAACATTATTACCATCAAACAGGGAAAGTCGCTAACTATTAATGGTGGCCAACGCTGTAATGTGCAAGGCCAGCTCTTGGGCAAAGGAACATTGAAGATAAATTTTCCTTATGTGCGCGGTGATGTATCAACTAATATGTCGCAATTTGAAGGAACGGTGGAGGTAACCTCGGGGCAATTTCGGCTAACGACAGCCATGGATCTCTCAAATGGTATTTTTCAACCCGATGCAGGTGTGTATGTAGTAGGTGTAAAAAGTGCCTCGGGAACCGAGTCTAGTTTTACACACAAGATAGGAGCCCTGAAGGGAACGGCTGCTGATGCATCTTTTGGGACAGGCATTTGGAATGTGGGCTATCTTAATACAAAAACCACTTTTGCAGGAAAGTTTCTTTCCTCTGCCACTTTGAATAAATATGGTGATGGTGCACTTACATTGACTGGCCAAAGCGAAGCCAAAATAAACATATATGCAGGAATATTAAGTGTGGAAAACACTACCGCCACCACTACGGCACTCATTACCGTTAATGCAGGAGGAACTCTGTGCGGAACAGGAAAGACTGCAGCCGTAACGGTGAATAAGAACGGTATCTTGGCGACTGGAAAAGCCACGGGCACGGCTATAGGAACACTCTCTTTGACAGGTAATCTCAGTGTAAAAAGCGGAGGGATGATTCGTGTTCGTGGGCGAGGTACAGGAGCAACCAGTACAATCGATAAATTCAATGTGGAAGGTAAGATAACCTTGGTCAGCCCCGTATTCCAAATGGAACGCCAGACTTATGATTGGGAACCAGACACTGACTATAAAGTATTTACTTGTGATGGAGGAATCACACTCTCTGGTACGCCTACATTCGAACCCGCTATCCCTCGCGAAGGCTATCTTTGGGATTATAGCCAATTAACTTCTGATGGTATTATCCGTATTGTGGGCGATCCGACGGGAATTGAAGAAGTGAAAAATGAAGGAGCACGAAGTAGTGCAAATATCTATGATTTAAGCGGTCGAAAGGGCTCAACTCTTAGAAAGGGAGTATATATTATTAACGGAAAGAAGTTTTTGGTGAAATAAGAGATTACGATGAAGATTCAACGGATAGCGATATTTTTTATTTTATTGTTCTCCCTCTTGACGATAAAAGCGTTTGAGCGGGAAAAAATCAACTTCAATGCCGATTGGCGGTTGTGTATAGGTGATGAGCCTAAGGCTGTAGAACTAATGTTTGACGATAGTCAATGGCAAAAGGTGACGCTGCCTTACGCTTTCAATGGAGATGAGGCTTTCCGCAAGGATATTATAGAACTGACGGACACCGTGTGCTGGTATCGCAAGATTTTTTCGCTGACTAAAAGAAATGTACAGGGTAAGGTTTTTATCGAGTTTGAGGGCGTTCGTCAAGGGGCGGATGTTTGGTTGAATGGTCATCATATAGGTTTCAGCGAAAATGGTGTTATGGCTTTTGGCTTTGACCTGACACCTTACATAAAGGAGGGCAAGAATGTGTTGGCCGTGCGTTGTGACAATGATTGGATGTTCCGTTCTCGGAAGCATAATAGCCGCTATCAGTGGAATGATAAAAACTTCAATGCCAACTATGGTGGTATTCCGAAAAATGTGTGGTTACATGTGACAGATAGACTCTATCAGACACTGCCTCTCTACTCAAGTCTCGGAACAACGGGAACCTATATTTATGCTACAGACTTCGATATCGCTGGTCACAAGGCAGTTGTTCATGCCGAGTCGGAGGTGAGAAACGAGGACACGCAGGCACATACCTTTATATATGATGTTCAAGTGTTAGATGCAGAGGGCAAGATAGTGGCAAATTTTCATAGTGCCCCCGTCACTATGCAGCCGAATGAAACGCGCACGGTGGAGGCTCAGAAAATGGTTGAAGGTTTGCACTTCTGGTCGTGGGGCTATGGGTATCTGTACACTATTGTTACAGAAATTAAAAATGAAAGATTAAATATTAAAAACGATAAAGTAATCACCCGAACGGGTTTTCGCAAGACGGGATTTAAGAATGGTAAAATCTGGCTGAATGATCGTGTCCTGATGGTGCATGGCTATGCTCAGCGTACCTCAAATGAGTGGCCGGGAGTAGGATTGAGTATCCCTGCCTGGCTTAGCGACTATTCGAACGGTCTGATGGTGGAGTCAGGTGGTAATCTTGTACGCTGGATGCATGTCACGCCGTGGAAGCAGGATATCGAGTCGTGCGACCGTGTAGGGCTTATTCAGGCTATGCCCGCTGGTGATGCTGAAAGGGATGTGGAGGGCGCCTATTGGTTACAACGCACTGAGCTGATGCGCGATGCCATTATTTATAATCGTAATAATCCTTCGATTCTTTTCTACGAATGTGGAAACGAAAGCATCAGCAGCGACCACATGTCGGAAATGAAAGCTATTCGCGACAGGTTTGATCCGTATGGCGGACGCGCTATCGGTAGTCGCGAGATGCTGGACATAGACGAAGCAGAGTATGGTGGTGAGATGTTGTATATTAACAAGAGCAATAAACATCCGATGTGGGCCATGGAATATTGTCGCGATGAAGGTTTACGGAGATATTGGGATGAATATAGTTATCCTTTTCATAAAGAGGGTGATGGACCATTTTATCGTGGCGCCCCTGCTCCTGCCTACAACCACAACATGGATCAGTTTGCTGTTGAAATGGTACGCAGATGGTATGATTATTGGCGTGAGCGTCCGGGTACTGGCTCTCGTGTCTCGTCTGGTGGTGTGAAGATTATTTTTTCCGACACCAATACTCATCATCGCGGTGAATCGAATTACCGTACAAGCGGTGTAACTGATGCTATGCGTATCCCCAAAGATGCCTTTTTCGTTCACCAGGTGATGTGGAACGGATGGGTGGAACCCGAGACTCCCCAGACTTACATCATAGGACATTGGACATACGAAAGGGGGACAAGGAAACCTGTTTATATTGTCTCCACAGCCAATGCAGTAGAATTGTTCCTGAATGGCCGTTCTTTGGGCATGGGTAAACAACACTACCGCTATCTCTTTACTTTCGAGGATGTTACTTTTGAGCCAGGTACACTCGAAGCTGTGGGTTCTGATGGTAGTCGTTACAAAGTGGAGACTGCGGGTGAACCCCATCAACTGAAACTGACGGCTATTGAGAACCCAGAGGGGACAAAAGCCGACGGTGCCGATATGGTACTCTTTCAAGTAGAGGTACTGGACAAAGAAGGGCATCGTTGTCCGCTTGACGACCGAATGATTCATTTTGAGTTGCAGGGCGAAGCAACATGGATTGGCGGTATTGCTGCCCGAAACAATCAAGCTCTCCAGCTGCCTGATGACAATCGCCCCGAGGGGCTTCTTGATGCGGCTGCCACGAAGAATATCTCGGATAATTATGTTGGTGCTATGTCCCTCCCCGTGGAGTGTGGCGTCAATCGTGTACTTGTTCGTACTACCACCAATGCTGGTGAAATACATCTTACTGCTCATGCAGAAAGGCTGGCTCCTGTAGAAATAAAAGTGGTTAGTGAAAGAGTGAAGAGTGAAGAATTTGTTCCCCAACTTACCCTTAAGAGCCGCTTGAATCGTGGTGAGACTCCGTCCACTCCTTCCTATTCCCAGCAAGCACATGGGGTACAAATCATTTCCGCCAAAGCTGGTTACGACTCCGAACACACCTTCCGCAGTTATGATGACAATGAACTTTCGGAGTGGAAGAACGATGGTCGCCTTTCTACTGCTTGGATTGTTTACAAGCTCGAACGACAATCCATTATTGATGACATCTGTCTCAAACTCACTGGCTGGCGCTTACGCAGCTATCCTCTTGAGATATATGCAGGCAAGACCCTCATTTGGAGCGGTGATACCGAGCGAAGCCTCGGTTACATTCACTTAAAGCCCATCAAACATGTTGAAACCGATGAGATTACCATCCGTCTTAAGGGTGCTGGGAAAGACGAAGATGCTTTTGGCGGTATTGTTGAGGTGACAGAGCCTGCTGCCGGTGAACTTGATCTGTTTAAGGTCAAAAATGGTGGTGATACGAAGAACGAATTACGCATTGTAGAGATAGAATTCATAGAAAGTTCCCATCATCTTCCAGAGTAGTCTGTGTAACCTCGATTCCAAACTGTGAGTTCGGAGGTCAACGATACTGGCTTTGCGGCTGGGGTGTAGTATGCTTGCGGCAGTAGCGAAGTATCGTTACCCGTGCAAGACGCGCATCTTATAAACGAAAGACGCGCGTCTTACATGCAAAAGACTTGGGTCTTGTGGCAATAAGAATATATAGGTAACAGAGAAACTAAGCTGTCTTTGGCCTTAGTGTCAGTAGTGATAAGGCTGCGGAAAAGGGTGGTTCTGTTATCTGCCTAAGATGAGATTGACAAGTGATGTCACATCTTTGAGGGTTACGGAATGGTCTCCGTCTATGTCTGCCGCATCGTTCTTTGTCTCCTTGCCCAGCAGCATGCGTACGAGTGTCGGTACATCGTCCATATCTACGACCCCGTCCACATTTATATCACCACATGCCCATGACGACCCTAAATAGTGTATGGTGAATTGTCGGAATGTGGCCCAGTCAATATCGGCATCACTTTTTACCCCAATACGCAAACTGTTATTAGTCACCATGGTTGTTATTGGACCGATGAGGTAGGTATCATCTCGTAATGCTTTCGCTGCCTGTTTGGCATTTTCTGTACCGATATTGCCCATCTTCTTGAGTGGAGCCCTTATCTCGTTAGCATAGAGATAAGGAATTTCTGGATAGTCAGCATTCTCACGATAGAATCCCTTGACCCATATTTGATAAACTCCATTAGGAAGATTTTCCAGTTCCTGATAGTTGTCGAAGGTCTTGTGCCATTGTCCATAGGCGGCAACGCCACCTGCATACAGCCCTTCGCTATTCGTGTTGAAGTCGCCGAAGTCCGAAAGGTCCGTTCCGCTGATGGCTTTTGGCCAACCGCGACGTACACGGGCGTTGGTCATATAGAACGAAGCATCGATAGGATTCTGTGGAGTGGCTGTGGATAATCTTGAAACAAGTTGATTGTAGCGTATAAGTTGCCAATGGCTTGCCTCGGTGGTAGGTGTAGTGGTTGTGGCTACATTGTTGTTGCCGATATAGGTCAGATAGTCGCTGCCCAGACGCACGGTGTATGTCAGGTCGCTTCCCTCCACTTTCTCGAAAGTCCACTCCGCAGCCGTTTTGTTGTCCATGTAAAGGTCGGAGCCCAGATAGCGGCCCGAGAAGGCTACTGTGGTGGAAAGTGTATAGGTGTCGCCGCTTCCTGCCAGAGTCAGTGCCATGCCGTCGTCGTCGAGTGCGGCGTGGGTGCCCCACCAGTGACCGGAGGTAATGAACTGCTGTGCCTCTACATTATATAAATAATAGGTGCCCGCCGCAGGCTTGGCTCCCCAAGTCGAGACATTTGGACAGCCTGCAGCCTCCCACGCCTCGGCATCGCTCGTGAGGTCTGTGCCCAGGTAGTAGCCCAGGTTGGTGGGTTGGTTGTAGCCTACATTCTCGTTGATGCAACTCATCAGGTAGGTGTGGTCGGTCATGAGCCAGGGGAACATGTGGTCGGAGGGGTACCAAGTGGTGAATATCTTTAGGTCGGTCACCTTGTCGGCACTGGGCATGATGATTTCCTCACGCCAGTCGCCCAGGAAGTCGCCCACGAAACCCGGGTTCTTCTTCGAACCGTTGTTGTACGACATATTGTAACGGTAGAGCGTGAAGGTTCGACCCAGTGAGCCATCAATTTTGTCGCCGTCGATGAGTTGGCGCGTCAATGTACCATCGAACCAGATGCCCATATTGGCCGAAGCGCAATTGTAACCAAGGTCGTTGCCGTTTTGGTCATATACCCAGTTGCCGTACATCCAGAACTCGCAGCCTGGCGAGTTGGGGTCGATGTCGGCCACCATGCAGCGCCCCATGTCGTTGTCCTCCGCTGCTACTTTTTCCCAGATGGTGGCGCCTGTGGCGGCATCATGCAGGGCAATCTGTGTCTTGCCGTTCTCCAGGCAGTGGAAAACCTGTAGCCCTTCACGGTCAGGCAGGAACTTGCCCACATGGTTGGCATCGCCATGCCCCAGGCCTGTGCTCCAGAGTCCCGTGCCGTCGTTGTCGAAAGCGCAGGAGCCATACATTACCTCATCCTTTCCGTCGCCATCCAAGTCGGCCACATTAAAGGAGTGGTTGCCCTGACCGGCATAGGCACTGTTGGGCTTGCCGTCCTTGTTGTTACCCCCCGAGGTGCTTGTGTCCAGTTTCCACATTCTGGTCAGTGTACCATTGGCATATTTCCAGCCTTCTACGATAGTGCGGCCATAAACCCCACGACCGAGGAATATCTGATTAGTCTGACCATCGAAGGAGGCCGCACCAACGCGGAGTGAATTGGCCAGTTTCCATGCGTACTTACTCGTACGAGGATCCCATGCCCAGTCGTTGGCTTCCCAATTGGCAGCCCACTGTGCAGGCGTTTGCCCCTCGGGACCACGGGCAATGAAATTGGCACGCGCCAGTTCGCGTCCCGTAGTGCCATCGACAACGGAGAAGAACTCTGGGCCACCATAGCCATTGGGACCGTCGCCTGTATAGTGGCCAGCAGGCCATCGGCTACGGTAGTCGGTCACACCGTCGTTGTCCGTGTCGCCTATCTCCGTGCCGTCGCCAAAGACTGTGCCTTCACCCGTTTTTGTAACAAACTCACATTTTCCGTCACCGTCCAAGTCCACCACGGCAAAGTTGGAACTGTTGCCAAGTATGATATTGGGACCCGACTTCACGCGCCAAAGAAAGGTGCCGTCCAGTTTGTAGGCATCCCATATAATAGTATGACGCGCGCGCGTATCAGAGTCGCCGGCACCTGTGCCGTCGCTGATTACACCTCCGTCACTGTTCAATACAGTAAGCAATCGCTTCACGACTACCTCCATCTCACCGTCGCCGTCGAGGTCGCCCACCGAACAGTCGTTGGCTTGATAGATGAGGTCGGAATAGGAGGTTACATCAGTCGTGCCTCTCAGGGGGATGGAAATATAAGGCAGTCCGCCGCTCACCTGCGCTGCAGGCAAGGTGTAAGTGGCCAATGTGGCTGATTGGTTGGCATAGGTCAGGCGATAATAGTTGTCGGTACTGCCACTGGCTGATGTATCTTGGTAATTCGTCCGTCCCTTGATACCAGAGGCTATCTTTGTTTCTTCTCCTGTCCCCTGTCGGCGATAGAGGTCAAATCCCGTATCAGCATTATCTTCTGGTAACATTCGCCAAGAAATGAGCACCTTGCCTGTGTATTGCTGGTAGTCTCCGAGCGAAGCGTTCTTTGTTCCGTTGATAGAGCCCCATAGGGCACGCTGGGTTTGAGCTAGAATAGTTCCTGAACTTAATAGAAGAAACAAGAGTAACAAGAGTGAATTTCGGTTTCTCATGGTGAGTGTGTTTATAGTGTAAAACTTTTCTGTTTGCAAAGTTCAGTAAAATGATACGAATTGCTTAAAAATATAGTCGCAGAAAATACTAAAATTGTAGCAATCTGCATAAGATGGATATGAGAATACATATATTTGTTCTTGCGCCACAATTGTGACGCAAGCATTGAATAACTAATGATTGCCGAAAGAAACACTATGATTCTCTTGCGCCACAATTGTGACGCAAGAGATGTGTTACTTTGGTTATCCATCAGCAATACTTTAAATGCCGACATTCATATGGAACTTATCATAATAACTTGATTTAACACAAATAATCGTCCAGTCTTATTCTAAATGTAGAAAGTAATCACTAACTTTGCAACTAAAGAAATCTAAGGCTGACAATGGAAGTAATACAAAGTTTTACTATTGACCATACTAAGTTAAAGCCAGGCATCTATGTGTCGAGAAAAGATAAAGGCTTTACCACATTTGACCTTCGCATCACAGAACCCAATAAGGAACCGGCGGTAGCCCCTGCAGCCATGCATAGCATAGAGCACCTGATGGCAACTTGGTTTCGAAATTCATCGGTTAAGGATGATGTTGTTTATGTAGGCCCTATGGGTTGTCTGACGGGAATGTATGTGGTGATGACGGGCGATTATTCTGTGCAAGACATGCGAGACCTGACCATTCAATGCTTGGAGTGGATGCTCACCCAGCAGGAAGTTCCTGCCACTACGCCAGAAACTTGTGGAAACTATTTGCTTCATGATCTGCCGATGTGCAAATGGGAGTGCCAGCGCTATTTAGACCGTCTGAAAAACGACTTCCACAGCGAATATGCTAAGCTCCAAGTCACTTTGGAAGACGGCAAGGTGTTTGCCGATGCATAAATGAAAGAAGGGCGCCATTTGGTGCCCTTCTTAAATGTTGAAGTTTTTGACTAATAGTTTTCTGCGTGAACCTCGAAGTAGGCCTGTGGGTGGGCACAAGCGGGACAGATTTCGGGGGCCTCTGTGCCCACTACGATATGTCCGCAGTTGCGGCATTCCCATACTTTTACCTCGCTTTTCTTGAAAACTTCCTGCATTTCGACATTTTTTAGCAATGCACGATAACGCTCCTCGTGATGCTTCTCGATGGCAGCGATGAGGCGGAATTTCTTGGCCAACTCGGTGAAACCTTCCTTTTCAGCAGTTTCGGCAAAGCCGGCATACATATCGGTCCATTCGTAGTTTTCACCATTGGCTGCTTCTATCAAGTTCTCTGCTGTGTCACCGATACCATTCAGTTCCTTGAACCATATCTTGGCATGTTCTTTTTCGTTGTCTGCCGTCTTCAAGAAAAGTGCGGCAATCTGTTCGTAACCTTCTTTCTTGGCTTTCGATGCAAAGTAGGTGTACTTGTTGCGAGCCTGTGATTCACCGGCGAATGCTTCCATCAGATTCTTCTCGGTCTGCGTTCCAGCATAAGGATTCTTTTTCATAAGCTTAAAAATTAAAAGGTTGTGAAGGCAAAGATAAGAATAAGTATTTAATAAACAAAACGATTCTTGCCACGACGGGCAAAAATGTGTATCTTTGCAGCCGAAAAGTGGTATTATGGGTAAAAAGAATATTGCTGTATTTGCTTCTGGCGAAGGAAGCAACTGCGAGAATCTGATACGATATTTCTCTGGGAGTGACGACATACGAGTTGCCCTAGTGTTAAGCAACCGCACGGATGCCTATGCTTTGGTGCGTGCTCGCGAGTTGGGTGTGCCGTCGATGGTGGTGACAAAGGTGGAACTGAATGACGAGTCGGTAATGTTGCCGCTGTTGAGAAAGTATGATATCAGCATGATTGTTCTGGCTGGTTTTCTGCCGATAATTCCCGACTTTCTTGTCAATGCATACACGCATCGTATAGTAAATATCCACCCTTCGTTGCTTCCTCGCCATGGGGGTAAGGGAATGTGGGGGCATCATGTTCATGAGGCCGTAAAGGCGGCTGGTGATACCGAGACGGGTATGACGGTTCACTATGTCAGTTCGGTATGCGATGGCGGTGAGATTATCGTTCAGTATTCCGTCCCTCTTTCTCCTGATGACACACCTGATGACATCGCGGAGAAGGAGCATGAATTGGAAATGAAATATTACCCTGCTGTTATCGAACAACTCTTGGAGGAGTTGTAAAAAAGAAAGAGACAGACTCCGTATGAAGTCTGTCTCTTGAGCGGAGAGACTGGGATTCGAACCCAGGGTACAGTCGCCCGTACGCCGCATTTCGAGTGCGGTCCATTCGACCTCTCTGGCATCTCTCCTTGTTCAACTTGTCAATCGTGATAGTGGAGGTTTTCTCCATATCGGGCACAAAAGTAAGGATTTTTTCGTTTTATTGCAAAAAAACCAGTATTTTTGTACCAATTAATCATTGCCTATGAAAGGAATTGTATTGGCGGGTGGTAGCGGTACACGCCTTTATCCGATTACAAAGGGTGTAAGCAAGCAGATGCTGCCCATTTATGACAAGCCCATGATTTATTATCCCATCAGTGTGCTGATGACGGCTGGTATCCGTGAGATTTTGATTATCTCAACACCTCATGATTTGCCTGGTTTCCGTCGGCTATTGGGAGATGGTAGCGACTTCGGCGTGCATTTTGAGTATGCAGAGCAGCCCAGTCCCGATGGACTGGCTCAGGCTTTCATTATCGGCCGCGATTTTATTGGCAATGATGCTGCCTGTCTGGTGCTGGGAGATAATATTTTCCACGGTGCAGGCTTTTCGCAGTTGCTCCATCAGGCCGTAGAAACTGCTGAGAAGGATGGCAAGGCTACGGTGTTCGGCTATTGGGTGAACGACCCCGAGCGCTATGGCGTGGCAGAGTTTGATAAGCAGGGGAATTGCCTTTCCATCGAGGAAAAGCCAGAAAATCCGAAGAGCAATTATGCTGTGGTTGGTCTTTATTTCTATCCCAACAAGGTGGTGGATGTGGCTGCCAGCATTAAGCCTTCTGCCCGAGGAGAACTGGAAATTACTACCGTTAATCAGCAGTTCCTTTCGGATGGTGAACTGAAGGTATTGACACTGGGCCGTGGATTTGCCTGGCTTGATACGGGTACCCACGAATCGCTTTCGGAAGCCTCTACTTATATTGAGGTGTTGGAAAAGCGACAAGGATTGAAAGTGGCCTGCTTGGAAGGAATTGCCTATCGTAAAGGGTGGATTTCGGAGGAGCGGATGCGTGAGATAGCAAAGCCAATGCTGAAGAATCAATACGGACAATACCTGCTGAAGGTAATTGACGATGTGAAGCGTTTTGGTGCAGAAGGATTAGAAGGATGAACATACTTGTAACGGGTGCGAATGGGCAGTTAGGGCGTGAGATGCGACTTGTTGCCGCCGACCAGTCCACCAATCACTATATCTTTACGGATGTGGTGGAATCTGATGGAGTGGCCACGACGTTACTGGATATGACTGATGCTCAGGCCGTGAACCACATGGTGGATGCCGAAAATATACAGGTTATCGTGAACTGCGCGGCCTACACGAATGTGGACAAGGCCGAGAGCGATGAGGAACGGGCGCGCCAGCTCAATGCTACGGCACCACGGATATTGGCAGAAGCCATGAAGCGCGTAGGAGGGTTGCTGATACACATCAGCACTGACTATGTTTTTGGCGGAGATCCTTACAATGTACCTTGTCGTGAGGAACAACAGGGAAAGCCCACAGGCGTTTATGGAGCCACAAAACTGGAGGGCGAGCAAAATATTCAGGCTACAGGTTGCAATCATGTGATTTTGCGTACGGCTTGGCTTTATTCGGAATATGGCAAAAACTTTGTAAAGACGATGCTCCAACTGACTGCCACGAAACCACAACTAAAGGTGGTCTTCGACCAGTGCGGGACACCGACTTATGCCCTTGATTTGGCAAAAGCCATTGTTACCATTCTGGAAGACTATAAGATGTCAAATGTTGAATGTCAAATGGTAAATGGTCCTCATCTCTACAACAAGTCGGGAATCTATCATTATTCCAATGAGGGCGTTTGTTCTTGGTTCGACTTCACGAAGGCCATAGCAGAGATTAGCGGTCAGACCGCGTGTGACATTCAGCCTTGTCACAGCGATGAGTTCCCGAGCCCAGTCCATCGACCGGCCTATTCCGTATTGGACAAGACAAAAATCAAGCAGACATTTGGTTTGCACATCCCTTATTGGACCGACAGTCTTCGTAAGTGTCTTGCTAACTTATTGTGAATTATGAATTGTGAGTTATGAATTACAAGAAAAGTATTGTCATCACTGGTGGAGCCGGATTTATTGGGAACCATGTGGTACGCCTCTTTGTCAATAAGTATCCTGAGTACAAGATTATTTGTCTCGACAAACTCACCTACGCTGGTAATCTCGAGAATCTGAAAGATTTAGAGGATAAGCCCAACTACAAGTTTGTGCGCATGGATATCTGCGACTTCGAGGGATTCCTGAAGTTGATGCAGGACGAGCAGGTCGATGGCATTATCCATCTGGCAGCCGAGAGCCATGTAGACAGGAGTATAAAAGACCCATTCACTTTTGCCCGCACCAATGTTATGGGAACCTTGTCTCTTTTACAAGCTGCCAAGACATATTGGGAGTCGTTGCCAGAGAAGTTCGAGGGCAAACGCTTCTATCACATCTCTACCGACGAGGTCTATGGTGCCTTGAAGATGGACACCCCCGAAGGTCGCAAGGATGAGATTTCAGCCCACGAGGTTTATGGCTCGGCCTTCTTTACGGAAGATACGAAATACCAGCCACATTCGCCCTATTCGGCATCAAAAGCCAGCAGCGACCATTTCGTGCGTGCCTTTCACGACACCTATGGCATGCCCACCATTGTCACAAACTGCTCCAACAACTATGGCCCCTATCAGTTTCCCGAGAAGTTGATACCCCTGTTCATCAACAACATTCGCCATCGCAAGCCTCTTCCCGTATATGGAAAGGGCAAGAATGTGCGCGACTGGCTCTATGTGGAGGACCATGCTCGTGCCATTGACACAATCTTCCATCGGGGTAAGATAGCCGAGACATACAATATCGGCGGTTTCAACGAGTGGAAGAACATCGACATTATCAAGGTGGTGATAAAAACGGTGGACAGATTGTTAGGGCGTCCGGAGGGTACCGACCTCGATCTGATTACTTATGTTACCGACCGTCTAGGACACGATGCGCGTTATGCCATCGACAGTCGAAAGTTGAAGAACGAACTGGGCTGGGAACCTTCGTTGCAGTTTGAGGAAGGTATCGAGAAAACCGTCCGTTGGTATCTCGACCATCAGGAATGGATGGATCGTATCACTTCTGGTGAGTACGAAAAGTACTACGAGGAGATGTACAAGGGAAGATAAAGGAAAAGCACCGTTTCATCGGTGCTTTTCCTTATTTAGTCTAACGGAAATAGTCCGTACAGGTTGGCATCAATGCGGTCGGTGATGGTCTGAAAGGCTTTCGGGTCGTTGCCGAATTTACATGTATCGCCATCGACGATAAGTAACGGACCGGTATAGGTTTTGATCCATTCTTCGTATAGATCGTTGAGGCCTTGCAGATAGTCAATCTGTATGCTTTGTTCATAACTTCGGCCACGCTTTTGGATTTGCTCTACGAGGTTGGATATGCTGCTGCGGATGTATATCATCAAGTCGGGCAACTTCACTAAGGACATCATCAGGTCAAACAGTTCGCGGTAGTTGTTGAAATCGCGGTCGCTCATCAGTCCTTTATTGTGCAGGTTGGGTGCGAAGATACAGGCGTCCTCGAAGATGGTGCGGTCCTGAATGATGTAGTCCTTCGACTGACTGATTTCTACCACATCGCGGAAACGCTTGTTGAGGAAATAAATCTGGAGGTTGAACGACCAGCGTTCCATGTCGGCGTAGTAGTCCTCCAGATACGGGTTGTTGTCCACGGGCTCAAACCGCGGTGTCCAGCCATAACGCTTGGCAAGCATGTTGGTCAGTGTGGTTTTTCCACAGCCGATGTTCCCGGCAATAGCGATGTGCATAGAGAAAAATTTACAGTTTGACGATGTTCTTATTTGTTATTTATGACTGTACCTCGTTATTCCATCGGGAACAGTCCGAAGAGCAACGAGTCGATTTGGTCGATGATGAATTTTAGATCCTCCTTGCGGTGTTGGTAGTCGAGGGTTCCGACCTCGATGGTCAGCACGCGCCCTGGGTATTTTTGGTAAATGAACTCCTCATAGAGTTGATTCAGTCCCTGCAGATACTCGATTTGGATGGACTGTTCGTAGTCGCGCCCGCGTTTCTGTATATTCTCAACAAGGTGGGCGATGTCGGCGCGGAGGTAAATCATCAGGTCGGGCACGCGAATCTGTGTTAGCATGCGGTCAAACAGTTCCATGTAGGTCTCATAGTCGCGGTCGGAAAGTTGCCCCATCTGTTTGTTGTTCTTGGCAAACACATATACCCCTTCAAAGATACTGCGGTCTTGTATGACGGTTTTGGGACTTTTTGCAATGGCCAGCGTATCCTTGAAACGCTCTTTTAGAAAATACACTTCCAGATTAAATGCCCATCGTTCGATATCGCGGTAGTAGTCTTCGAGGTAGGGATTGTAACTCACGGCCTCGAATCGAGGTTCCCAATCGTAATGCTTGGCCAAAAGATTGGTCAATGTGGTTTTCCCGCTACCTATGTTCCCTGCTACGACGATATGCATTTCTCTCGTTCTCGAAGGTTTTTCATTCGCAAATATAACACAATTCGATGGAAGAAAAAACAACAGGGCCTATATTTTTCGTCCATGGTGAACCTATATTTATTATGGTATCGCGCGCGAATGAAAACGGGAGATCTTCGGAGTCCTTATTTGTGCAGAGTTATGTACGGGATACCTTAAAATTGCGCAAAATGGCATTTTTCGTGTATTTTTTCTCTCTTTTCCTTTGTTAATAGATAGGGAAACTATATCTTTGTGTGTGGTTTTCTAAACAAGAATTAAGAAAAGGGAATATTTATTAACTTTTTTATTAACTAAATTCTATTAAGAAGATGAAAAAGATTTTTGCAATTCTCGCAGTATGCGCAGTATGCGTATCTGCCAGCGCCCAGCAGCCGGTGTATGAAAAAGGAAAGTTCTTCGACAACTGGAGTATTGGTGCCGATGGCGGTATCAATACAAACCTGTACAACTGGCACAAGGGTGGCGGTGTATTAGGTGTGCAACTGACCAAGGCCATAAATCCTGTTGTTAGTTTCGAGTTCAGCACTCAGTTGGGTCTCGACGATATCGCTTGGAAGGGCGATGCTAATTCTTGGGCAATTGGTAGCCCCTACAACAAGAAGCACATCAGCACCATCAATGCTATTGCAAGTACCAAGATTAACCTGATGAACTGGATTGGCGGTTACAAGTGCGAACCCCGTCTGTTCGAGGTTCAGGCCAGAGGTGGTGTTGGCTATCTGCGTTATGTAGCAGATGAGAAGCAGGGTAACAGCGCTGTTTTGAAGGTTGGTCTCGATTTCGACTTCAATCTTGGCGAGGCTAAGGCTTGGACCGTTTCTCTGCGTCCTGCCATCCTGACCGACATTATCGGTGCAGGTCTTTATCGTGATGCAAACGAGGAGTTTGGAAAGGGTCTTTTCAGCACGATGCAGTTAACTGCTGGTTTGACTTATCATTTCAAGAACAGCAATGGCAACCACTACATCAACTGTGTTCGTCCCTACGACCAGAGCGAGATTGATGCCCTCATGGCCAGCATCAACGCTCTTCGCGAGGAGTATGGCAAGAGCGCAGCTCGCATCCGTCAGCTTGAGGACGAACTGGCTAAGAAGCCCAAGGAGGTTATCGTAGAGAAGAAAGTTACCGAGACCAAGGTTCAGACCAAGGAAGAGCATAGCCTCGAGTGCTTGGTTTACTTCGGTCAGGGTAAGACCACCGTTAGCCCTGCTCAGCTTCCCAATGTAGAGCGTATTGCTACCTTCATGAAGAACAACAAGAATTCTAAGGTAGTCATCTACGGTTACGCTTCTCCCGAAGGCAATGCAGAGGTTAATGAGCGTATCGCTAATCAGCGTGCCGAGGCCGTTCAGAAGTTGCTTGTTAACAAGTACAAGATTTCTGCCGACCGTATCACCGCTAAGGGTAAGGGTGTAGGCGATGCCTTCAGCGAGCCCGACTGGAACCGTGTTTCTATTTGTACGATTGAGCAGTAAAATACAGTTATAAATAAGAAGAACACCCCGAGGATTGCCCTCGGGGTGTTCTTTTATTATTGCGCTTCAGGATGGCTTGCGCTCGGCCTTGCCGCTTTCACCAAGCGTAGCGACTGAAAGAACCACGGCCCCTGGTCGTTAGGTGAAAGCCCATAAGAAAAGCCTACCCTTGTGAGGTAGGCTGTGCGCTTCAGGATGGGCTTGAACCAACGACCCCCTGATTAACAGTCAGGTGCTCTAACCAACTGAGCTACTGAAGCAGGCATTTCGTACAAATGCGGTGCAAAGGTATAGGTTTTTTCGGAAATAAACAATACCTTTGCATAAAAATATGCCTATGGACAAAATAATAGGAATAGGGAATGCCCTCGTAGATGTACTTGTACAACTATCGGACGGCAGCCAACTGGTCGCTCTCGGGCTTCCCAAGGGTGGCATGCAACTCATCGATGATGAGCGCCAGAACCAGATTTCTATTCTGATGCAGACCCTGAATCCCCGAATCGCTACGGGAGGCAGTGCCGGCAATGCCGTGTTAGCCTTGGCGAACTTGGGTGCTGCTTCAGGCTTTATCGGCTGTGTAGGAGAGGACGAGATGGGGCGCTTCTTCTCTCGAAATTGTCAAGAAACGGGCATCGACGCACGCCTGATTATTGGACAGGGGAACACGGGCGTGGCCAATACCTTTATTACTCCCGATGCCGAGCGTACCTTTGCCACCTATCTCGGTGTGGCAGGCGATTTGTCGGCCGATACCATTACTCCCGATTTGCTACGGGGTTATCAGATGATACATATCGAGGGCTATTTAGTACAGAACCACGACCTCATCCGGGAGATATGCCGTGTGGCTAAACAACTGGACATGAAGACCAGCATCGACCTTGCCAGTTATAATGTGGTTTGCGACAACCTTTCCCTATTGCGCGAATTAGTTGCCGAGTACATCGACATAGTCTTTGCCAACGAGGAGGAGAGCGTAGCCTTTACTGAAGGGAAGTTTCCCGAAGAGGCACTGGCCGAGATTGCCGGCATGGCCGATGTGGCCGTGGTGAAGTTAGGCAAGCGCGGAGCCTCTGCTATGCGAGGCGACGAGAAAGTCGTGGTGCCGGGCAAGACTACTGGTGTGGTGGATACCACTGCGGCAGGCGATTTCTTTGCCGGCGGTTTCCTTTATGCCTATGCCCGTGGGGCATCGCTCGAACAGTGCCTGCAGGTCGGTTCTCTCCTGTCACAGAGTATCATACAGGTCGTCGGGACGCGCCTGCCAGAGCAGCAATGGTCTGAAATAAGGTTAAATGTTGCTCATATCCTGCACGAAGATGATTAGGAATTACTATCTTTGCAGCATGAAATACATTCGAACCCTGATACTGCTCTTTATGCTTGTGCCTGCCGTTGCTATGGCGCAGCGCAGCGAAAGCCATAATGCCGAGATTGCCCGTCATCTGGAACTTTTCGACGATATCTACAAGCAACTCGACCTTTATTATGTCGATACCTTGTCGGCAGATACCACCATCGGTTGGGCCATCAAGTCCATGCTCGGTCATGTTGACCCCTTCACCTCGTACTATCCCGAGAACGACGACGAACTGCGTCAGATGGCAACGGGCAAGTATGCCGGCATCGGCAGTATCATCCGCTATAATAAGAAGGAAGATCGCACCATGATTATCGAGCCCTACGAGGGTAGTCCCAGTCAGTTGGCAGGTCTGAAAGCGGGTGATGTGATACTGACCATCGATGGGGTGGATGTGTACAAGATGAACACCGAGAAGGTGAGTGGCATGCTGCGTGGCGAACCAGGAACCAGTTTTGAATTGCGTATCAAGCGCACTGGCGTGGACGAACCACTTGCCTATCGTATCACCCGAAAGACTATACAGATACCCAGTGTACCATACTATGGTATGACCGATAGCCATACGGGGTACATCTGCCTGTCCTCCTTCACTTCTGGTGCCACTCAGGAACTCCGGCATGCCTTGACCGAACTGAAGGAACAAGACATGACTCGCCTTGTGCTCGACCTCCGCGACAATCCTGGCGGCAGTATCGATGAGGCCGTGAACATCGTCAATCTTTTTGTACAGAAAGGCCAGAAGGTGGTTTATACCAAAGGCAAACTGGCCTCCTCCAACCGTGAATACTATACTACCTCTGAGCCTCTCGATACCGTGATGCCCATTATAGTGTTGGTGAACGGTAATTCAGCCTCTGCCGCCGAGATTCTGAGCGGTAGTTTGCAGGATATGGACCGTGCGGTGGTCATGGGCTCCCGTACCTATGGTAAGGGACTGGTACAGGCCATTCATGAGGTACCCTATCGGGGTAACCTGAAACTGACCATCAGTCGTTATCATATCCCCAGTGGCCGTTGCATTCAGGCCTACGACTATCGTCACCTCACTTCCGAAGGGCGCGTGGGTACTGTGCCCGACTCACTCACCCGTATTTTCCATACGCGTGGCGGTCGGGAGGTACGCGATGGTGGTGGCATAAAGCCAGATATTGAGACGCGTGCCGATAGTCTTGGTTCTATTGTCTATGACCTCGTGAGCAGTGATGAATTGTTGGCTTTTGTCACCCAATACACGGCACAGCACGACACCATAGCCGCTGCGGGCGAATATGTATTTACCGATGACGAATATGCTGATTTTGTCCGTTTCATCGTGGATAGTGGTTTCGAGAGCAATCGCCGTACCGACGAGGTGCTGAAACTATTGCGCGATGCAGCCAAACTGGAAGGCTGTTACGCAGGAGCCGAGGCAGAGTTTACGGCACTAGAAGAAAAACTCCGTGGCAATCTCTCCGACGAACTTCTGCGCCAGCGCAATACCATGCGCCCCTACATCGAGGACGAGATAGTCAGTCGCTATTATTACCAGCGTGGCCGTTGTCAGCAGATGCTACGACAGGATAAGGTGTTCGACCGTGCAGCCGAACTCCTCCGCAATATTGCCGAGTACAACCGCATCCTTCACCCTAATATCTAATCTCTCTACCCAACCCCCTACCCACTCTCCATTAAACCTAATCCTCATGCGTCGCCGTCGTAACATTCGCACCGCCAATCGTGGTTTTCTAATGGGCATAGCCGCCCTTGCCATCATGGTCATGCTTATTGTAGGTTTGTTCCTTTATTGGTGCATGCCCGTCCCCGTGCAGTAAAATTTATTGCTGGAAATTTGGAACTTTACGCGCTTATTCGTAATTTTGCAGCGTTGAAGTGAGGAGCCCGAAAGAGTTCCTCACTTTGCATTCATAAAAACCAAGCACAATGATTGACAAAAATCTTGTAGAGAGTGTGGTAAACGAGTGGCTGGAAGGTAAGGATTACTTTCTGGTGGACTTGACCGTGTCAGCCGACGACAGTATCGTAGTGGTTATCGACCATGCCGATGGAGTATGGATTGAGGACTGTGCCGAATTGAGCCGTTTCATCGAGAGTCGCCTCGACCGTGAAGCCGAGGATTACGAACTGGAGGTGGGCAGTGCCGGACTGGGACAGCCGTTCCGTGTAAGGAAGCAGTACGAAATCCATGTGGGTAAATCCGTGGAAACCCAACAGAAGGACGGCAAGAAGTTCTTGGGTACGCTGAAGAGCGTGGACGATAGCGGTTTCGAACTGGAAGTGGAAACCAAGGTGAAGCCCGAAGGTGCCAAGCGACCACACATGGAACTGGTAACAATGCACTTTGCTTTCGACGAGGTGGCATACACGAAGTATGTCATCAAGGTGAAGTGATATTTTATTCGACATTTAACATAAAAATATAGTTATGGCAACAAAGAAAGCATCAGAAGGAGTGAATCTGATAGAATCCTTCGCAGAGTTTAAGGAGATGAAGAACATCGACCGCGCTACGCTGGTGAGTGTTCTTGAGGAGTGTTTCCGTAGTGTAATCGCCAAGACTTACGGGTCGGACGACAACTACGATGTTATTGTGAACCCCGACAAGGGTGACTTCGAGATTTATCACAACCGTACGGTGGTTGAGGACGGCGAGGTGAAAGACCCGCAGCGCGAAATCAGCCTGAGCGATGCACAGAAGATAGAGGAGGACTACGAGGTCGGCGAGGAAGTGAGTGAGCCCGTGGACTTCCGTTCGTTTGGTCGCCGTAGCATCCTGACCCTGCGTCAGACCCTGGCCAGCCGTATCCTTGAATTGGAACACGATACACTCTACAACCAATACAAGGATCGTGTGGGCGAAATCGTCAGCGGTGAGGTTTATCAGGTGTGGAAGCGCGAGTTGCTGTTGCTCGACGATGAGGGTAACGAACTGCTGTTGCCCCGTCAGGAGCAAATCCCTGGTGACTTCTTCCGTAAGGGTGAGACGGTGCGTGCCGCCATCCTGCGTGTAGATAATGCCAACAACAATCCGAAGATTATCCTGAGCCGCACTTGTCCCGACTTCCTGCAGCGCCTGATGGAAGCTGAGGTTCCCGAGATCAACGATGGACTGATTACCATCCATCGTGTAGCCCGCATCCCCGGAGAGCGTGCCAAGGTAGCCGTAGAGAGTTACGACGAGCGCATCGACCCCGTAGGTGCCTGTGTAGGTGTGAAGGGTAGCCGTGTGCATGGTATCGTGCGCGAGTTGCGCGGTGAGAATATTGATGTACTGAACTACACGACCAATCCTCAGTTGTTCATCGCCCGTGCCCTCAGTCCTGCTACCGTAAACCGTATCGACCTGAACGAGCAGGATCGCAAGGCTGAAGTCTATCTCGACCCCGACCAGGTGAGCCTGGCCATCGGTAAAGGTGGTGCCAACATCAAGTTGGCAAGTATGCTGACAGGTTATACCATAGATGTATTCCGCGAACTGAACGAAGCCGAGGAGGAGGATGTTGCTCTCGAAGAGTTTGCCGACGAAATCGAGCCTTGGGTAATCGAGGAACTGAAGAAGATTGGTCTGAACACGGCTCAGCAGGTACTGAATGCTCCGCGTGAGATGATTATCAAGGAGGCAGACCTCGAAGAGGAGACTGTAGATGAAACGCTGCGTATCCTTGCTGCCGAGTTCGAAGAAGAGGGAGAACAATAACAGATGTAAAATGTAAAATGTAAGCTTGCGCCGCACGACATTTGACATTCAATATCTGACATTTAACATTTGACATTAAAGAGATGAGTATAAGACTAAATAAAGCAACCAAAGAATGCAATGTAGGACTACAGACGGCTGTCGAGTTCCTGCAGAAGAAGGGGTTTGCCGATGTGGAGGCTAATCCCAACGGACGCATCACGGAAGAGCAGTACGAGATGCTCCTGAACGAGTTTAGTCCTGATAAGGTGTTGCGCAAGGAGGCCACAGAGATACAGCAACAGCGCCAGACCACCAAGGAAAAGGAAAAAGCCATACGCCGCGAAGAGGTGATGGCAGAGACTACGGTGGTTAATGTTTCGGCTCCGAAGGTGGTGGGGCGTATCAATCTGGAGAAGGCTCCAAAACCTGCACCGGAAGAACCGAAGGCTCAGCCTAAGGCCGAACCCCAACCAGAGCCCAAGGCCGAAGAAGTTGCCGCTCCGGTAGTGGAGAAGCCCAAGAAGAAGGCGAAGCCCGAAGTCGGTGAAGAGGTCGATGGCGTGTTCCGCCTGAACAAGGAGGCTGTTGCCGCTCCGACCATCACCGTGATGGGACATATCGACCTGTCGGCTATCAACCAAAGCACGCGCCCCAAGAAGAAGACCAAGGAGGAGAAGCGTAAGGAACGCGAGGAAAAGCAGGGCGAGAAGAAAAAGCGTGTCCGTCTCGGACAGCAGCGTGTCGATGTGAATGCCGTAGCCAACCAGCCACAGAATGGCGGTGGTGAGCAGCCTCGGAACAAGCAGCAAAACAATCAGCAACAGCAGCAAGGGCAGGGCAAGAAGAAAAAGAAAAACCAGCCCAAGCAGAGCGTGTTGCAGCCTGAGGTAAGCGACGAGGAGGTGGCAAAGCAGGTACGCGAGACACTGGCCCGACTGACTTCGAAGGATAACAAACTGGGCAAGGGTGCCAAGTATCGTCGCGAGAAGCGCGATGCCATCCGTCAGGGCATGGAGGAAGAACTGGAGCAGCAGGCAGCCGAGAGCAAGGTGCTGAAGCTGACAGAGTTCGTAACCGCCAACGAACTGGCAACGATGATGAATGTGCCTGTTACCCAGATTATCGGTACTTGCATGAGTATCGGTATTATGGTCAGCATCAATCAGCGTATGGATGCCGAAACCATCAACCTGGTTGCCGAAGAATATGGCTTCAAGACAGAATATGTCAGCGCCGAGGTTAGCGAGGCTGTTGTGGAAGAGGAGGACGATGCTGAAGACCTGCAACCCCGTGCACCCATTGTGACGGTCATGGGTCATGTCGATCATGGTAAGACTTCGTTACTCGACTACATCCGTCAGACCAATGTGATTGCCGGTGAGGCCGGAGGTATCACCCAGCATATCGGTGCCTATAATGTGACACTCGACGACGGTCGTCAGGTAACCTTCCTCGATACGCCAGGTCACGAGGCCTTTACCGCCATGCGTGCCCGTGGTGCACAGGTGACGGATATCGCCATCATCATTGTGGCTGCCGACGACGACATCATGCCGCAGACCAAGGAGGCCATCAATCATGCCATGGCGGCTAATGTCCCCATCGTGTTTGCCATCAATAAGATAGATAAGCCCGCTGCCAATCCCGAGAAAATCAAGGAACATCTGGCACAGATGAACTTCCTCGTGGAGGATTGGGGCGGTAAGTACCAGAGTCAGGATATCAGTGCCAAGAAGGGTATTGGTGTGCCCGAACTTCTGGAGAAGGTACTGCTTGAGGCAGAAATGCTCGATCTGAAAGCCAACCCCAACCGTAAGGGTACGGGTACGGTCATCGAGTCTTCGCTCGATAAGGGCCGTGGTTATGTGGCTACGGTATTGTGCAGCAACGGTACACTTCGTGTGGGTGATATCATGCTGGCCGGTACGAATTATGGTCGTGTGAAGGCCATGTTCAACGAGCGTGGTCAGCGTGTCAAGGAAATCGGTCCTTCACAGGCTGCTACGATTCTAGGGCTGAACGGAGCCCCGACGGCTGGCGATGCTTTCCATGTGATGGATAGCGACCAAGAGGCCCGCGAAATTGCCAACAAGCGTGAGCAACTGGCCCGCGAACAGGGCTTGCGCACGATGAAACGCGTCGATTTGAACGAAATCGGTCGTCGTATTGCACTCGGAAACTTCAAGGAACTGAACATCATCGTCAAGGGTGATGTGGACGGTTCTATCGAGGCCCTGAGCGATGCATTGCTGAAACTCTCGACAGAGAAGATACAGGTGAATGTCATCCAGAAGAGCGTAGGTCAAATCAGCGAGAACGATGTGAACCTAGCTGCCGCTTCCGATGCTATCATCGTGGCCTTCCAGGTGCGTCCTTCTGCCCCTGCCCGCCGACTGGCCGAGCAGGAAGGTGTGGATATCCGTACCTACAGCGTCATCTACGATGCCATCGAAGAGGTTCGCGATGCCATGGAGGGTATGCTTTCGCCCGAAATCAAGGAGGAAGTTACGGCTCAGGTAGAAGTTCGTCAGGTTTACCACATCTCGAAGGTAGGTACCGTGGCTGGTGCCTATGTAATCGAGGGTAAGGTGAGCCGCACGAACAAGGCTCGCGTCATTCGCGACGGTATCGTGGTTCATACGGGCGAAATCAATGCCCTGAAGCGTTTCAAGGACGATGTGAAGGAGGTAACCACCAACTTCGAGTGCGGTATCTCTATCGTGAACTACAACGACCTGCGCGAAGGCGACATCATCGAGACCTTCCAGGAAATCGAAATTAAGGCGAAGTTGTAAAAAGAGCGAATGGTAGAGCTTTTGTGTCTGGCGATCCTGCTCTACGGCACATGGAGGGGCTGGAAGAACGGACTCTTAAAGGAAGTCATTTCCTTCCTGGGTTTCTTTCTCGGCCTCTACTATGCTTATTATCATTACAAGGAAATAGGATATGGCATATTCGGTTTCCTGTTAATTTGGATAGGCGTGCCCTTGGTGCTGGGTATTCTGGCATGGGCAATCACAAAAGTTCTGGACCATATTATCATCATTGGTAAACTGAACAAACTATTGGGTGCCATTGTGGGATGCCTGAAGTATGCCTTGCTATTGGGATGCCTGCTGCTGGTCATTGACTATGTACGCGAAGCGAAGTCGAAGTTCGAGGACAATGGCGTGGTAAAAGCCTTACAGGCTGTGCCCAATGTGTTGTTCCCCGATGTGAATAAGGAAGTAGAGAATGGAGGAGAAGAATAGGGATAATGAGTTACTGCGTGAGATAGCGGATAAGAAGTACGAGTATGGCTTCACGACCGATATCACGACCGACATCATCGATAAGGGATTGTCGGAAGCAGTAGTTCGGCTTATCTCCGAGAAGAAGGGTGAACCCGACTGGTTGCTCGACTTCCGTCTCAAGGCATTCCGTTACTGGCAAACTCTGAAGCAACCCACATGGGGACACCTCGATATGCCAGAAATCGACTATCAGGACATCTCCTACTATGCCGACCCGACAGCCCAAAAGGGGCAGGGGGCTAAAGACAAGGGGCAAGAGATTGATCCCGAGTTGATGAAAACCTTCGACAAGCTCGGCATTCCTCTGGAAGAGCGTCTCGCCTTGAGTGGAATGGCGGTGGATGCCGTGATGGATTCCGTTTCGGTAAAGACCACTTTCCGAGATAGGCTGAAGGAGCAAGGCATCATCTTCTGCTCGATTACCGAGGCTGTGCGCGAGCATCCCGACCTTGTCCGTCAGTATCTGGGTACGGTAGTGCCCTATAAGGACAATTTCTTTGCCGCCCTCAACTCGTCCGTATTCTCCGACGGTTCGTTTGTCTATATCCCCAAAGGTGTCCGTTGCCCGATGGAACTCAGCACCTACTTTCGCATCAATGCCCGTGGTACGGGTCAGTTCGAGCGCACCCTTATCGTGTGCGACGACGATGCCTATGTGTCATACCTCGAAGGCTGTACCGCCCCCATGCGCGATGAAAACCAGTTGCATGCCGCAATCGTGGAAATTGTCGTCATGAACAATGCCGAAGTGAAGTACAGCACGGTACAGAACTGGTACCCAGGCGATAAGGACGGAAAAGGAGGCGTGCTGAATCTCGTAACCAAGCGCGGACACTTGCGTGGTCGTAATAGCCGCTTGTCGTGGACACAGGTGGAAACGGGTTCAGCCATCACATGGAAATATCCCAGTTGTGTGCTTTCGGGCGACGGCAGTCAGGCCGAATTCTATAGTGTCGCACTCACCAACAATTACCAGCAGGCCGATACAGGAACGAAGATGATACATCTCGGCAAGAACACCAAGAGCACAATTATCAGCAAGGGCATCAGTGCTGGGCGCAGCCAGAACTCGTATCGCGGTTTGGTTCGTGTGGGCAAGAATGCCGATGGCGCCCGCAACTATTCCTCGTGCGACTCACTCTTGTTGGGCAATAAGTGTGGCGCCCACACCTTCCCCTATATGGATGTGCAGAATCCCACGGCGGTAGTAGAACACGAAGCCACCACCAGCAAGATTTCAGAAGACCAACTCTTTTACTGCAACCAGCGAGGCATTCCCCTCGAAGAGGCCGTTGGCCTCATCGTCAATGGCTATGCCAAGGATGTCCTCAACAAACTCCCCATGGAGTTCGCCGTCGAGGCTCAGAAACTCCTCGGCGTCAGTCTTGAGGGGGCAGTAGGATAAAATAATAGTAAATTATGCTTGAAATACGCGACTTACATGCCAGTATCGATGGGAAGGAGATTCTGAAGGGAATAAACCTGACTATCAAGGACGGAGAGGTGCATGCCCTGATGGGACAGAACGGGGCAGGAAAGAGCACGCTGTCGAATATCATTGTGGGACATCCTGCTTACGAAGTAACCCAGGGCTCGATTGTGTTCAACGGGCAGGACCTTTTGGCGATGGCTCCCGAGGAGCGTGCCCATGCAGGTATATTCTTGTCGTTCCAGCAACCCGTGGAGATACCGGGCGTGTCGATGACGAACTTCATGCGTGCCGCACTGAATGCCAAGCGAAAGGCACAGGGACTGGAGCCGCTGAATGCGACTGACTTCCTGAAGATGATGCGCGAGCGGAGGAAGATTGTGGAACTGGACAACAAACTGGCAAACCGCAGCGTGAACGAGGGTTTCTCGGGTGGCGAGAAGAAGCGTAACGAGATATTCCAGATGGCCATGCTGGAGCCGACCTTTAGTATATTGGACGAAACGGATTCGGGTCTTGATGTGGATGCCTTGCGTATCGTAGCTGAGGGTTTCAACAAGTTGCGCACGCCACAGACTTCGGCACTGGTTATTACTCACTATCAGCGTTTGCTGGACTATCTAAAGCCCGACATCATCCATGTGTTGATTGGCGGTCAGATTGTCTATACGGGCGGGCCAGAGGTGGCAACGATGATAGAGGAGAGTGGATTTGACCAATTCATAAGATAGACCCCTCTCCCCAGCCCTCCCCCGAGTGGGAGGGAGCAGATACCGAAAGAAAATGAAATATGGATACAACACAGCTTCGCCAGACAGATATATATTGTTAAAGGAATTAGCTGAAAAGCATAAGCAATATCCAACCGAGGCAGAAAAATTCTTATGGCAACATATATCAAAGAGGCAACTGGGAGTAAAGTTCAATAGACAGCATATAATCGGGGACTATATTGTAGACTTTGTATGTTTGGGAAAAAGACTGGTAATAGAAGTCGATGGTGGATATCATTATGAAGAGGAACAGACGAAGATGGATTTTGACCGAACGATTGATTTGTCAAGGATGGGCTTCCATGTAGTTCGGTTCGATAACAATGAGGTCCTCTCGTGTATAGATGAAGTATTAGAAAAGATTTGTGAAGAGTTAGACTCTCTATGAATAATAACAAGAAGAATATCTCCAGCAGTAAAACTGACAACTCCTCCCCCTCGGGGGAGGTCGGGAGAGGGGTCGCCGCTATCCAATATATTGACCTGTATCGCGAATGTCGGGACATGATAGCCGAGCATTCGGCTTCGTTGCTGAATGCACCTCGGGAACAGGCGTTGGCAGATTTCGAGCGGTTGGGCTTCCCCACGCAGAAGGAAGAGCGGTATAAATATACCGATGTGGCTGCGGCGTTTGCCCCCGACTATGGCCTGAATCTGCAACATATAGATATTCCCATTGACCCTTACCAGGTATTCCGCTGTGATGTACCCAATCTGAGCACTTCGCTCTATTTTGTGGTAAATGACAGATTCTACGATAAGGCACTTCCTAAGGCGATGCTTCCAGAGGGGGTGTTGGTAATGTCGTTGCTCGAAGCGGCTGTGAAATATCCCGAATTAATCGGGAAATACTATGCCAAGCAGGCACGAACCCATAAGGACGGCATCAATGCCCTGAATACGATGTTCTGTCAGGACGGTCTCTTCATCTATGTGCCGAAGGGTGTTGTCGTAACACGACCGATTCAGATTGTGAACATTCTGCGTGCCGATGTGGATTTGATGGTGAATCGTCGTGTGCTTATCGTTGTAGAGGAGCAGGCGGAGGCTTGTGTCCTTTTCTGCGACCATGCGATAGACGACCATCAGTTCCTCACGACCCAAATCAGCGAGGTGTATATCGGCGAGAATGCACATCTGGAACTTTATGAACTAGAGGAGACGCATGTCAAGAACCACCGCTTTGCCAACATGTATGTGGACCAGCAGCGGAGCAGTTCGGCAACCATAGACAGCATCACCCTGCACAACGGACTGACACGCAACCGAACGGATGTGACCTTGAGCGGCGAGTATGCAGAGACGAATATGTACGGATGTGTGATTGCCGATAAACAGCAGCATGTGGATAACAACACGCTCATCGATCATCGCGTGTCCAACTGCCAGAGCAACGAACTGTATAAATATGTGCTCGACGATGAGGCCGTAGGGGCTTTTGCGGGTCGGGTGCTGGTACGCGAGAATGCCCAGAAGACGGTTTCGCAAGAGACAAATGCTAACCTTTGTGCTACGGATACGGCACGGATGTACACCCAGCCGATGTTGGAGATTTATGCCGACGATGTGAAGTGTTCGCACGGTAGTACCGTCGGGCAACTCAATGAACAGGCGCTGTTCTATATGCGTCAGCGTGGCATCCCCGAGGCTGAGGCGCGTATGTTGCTGAAGTTCGCTTTTGCAGGCGAAGTCCTCGACAGCATCAAGATGGAGCCCTTGCGTGACCGTCTGCATCATCTGGTCGAAAAGCGATTCCGTGGTGAACTCAGCAAATGCGAGGGCTGCCGTCTCTGTAAGTAAGTATTAACTTAGAATTGTGAACTGTGAACTCTGAACTAAGAAAAGATTTCCCCATCCTCAGCCGTAAGATATACGACAAGTATCCCTTGGTGTATCTCGACAATGCTGCTACGACACAGAAGCCGCGGCAGGTGGTGGAGGCGATGACAGAGGAATACTATAATGTGAATGCCAATGTGCATCGTGGCGTTCATTTCCTTTCCCAACAAGCGACGGATTTGCATGAGGCTTCGCGCGAAACCGTGCGCCGGTTCCTGAATGCCCGTTCCACGCGTGAGATTGTCTTCACCCGTGGCACGACGGAGAGCATCAATCTTGTGGCTTCGTGTTTTGGACAGGCGATGATGAAGGAGGGCGACGAGGTGATTCTGACGGAGATGGAGCATCACTCCAACATCGTTTCGTGGCAACTGCTACAGGCGCGTCAGGGTATTCGCATCCGTGTGATTCCTATTACGGACGATGGCGAACTGAGGCTTGATGAATACGAGCGATTGTTCAACGACCGTACCCGAATCGTCAGTGTTACACAGGTCAGCAATGTGTTGGGAACGGTGAATCCCGTGAAGGAAATCGTGCGTATTGCCCACGAACATGGTGTGCCGGTATTGGTTGACGGTGCACAGAGTACGCCCCACTTCCGTGTGGATGTGCAGGACATGGATTGCGATTTCTTTGCGTTCAGCGGTCATAAGATATATGGTCCTACAGGCATTGGTGTTCTCTACGGCAAGGAGGAATGGCTCGACCGAATACCGCCCTATATGGGAGGCGGTGAGATGATAAAGACCGTAAGTTTTGACCACACCACATTCAACGACCTTCCCTATAAGTTCGAGGCGGGGACACCCGATTATATTGCCTCGACGGGATTGGCCCGCGCTATCGATTATGTCGATTCCATCGGGATGGATGCCATCGAAGCCCACGAGAAAGACCTGACCCGTTATGCGATGGAACGACTGAGTGAGATTCCCGACATGCATATCTATGGACCTCGTACACTTGAGCATCGTGATGCAGTCATCAGTTTCCAGGTGGGACAAATCCATCACCTCGACATGGGAACCTTGCTTGACCGTCTGGGTATCGCCGTGCGTACGGGTCACCATTGTGCCGAGCCCCTCATGCGTCGCCTTGGCATAGAAGGAACTTGTCGTGCCTCCTTTGCCCTCTATAATACTCGTGAAGAGGTAGATGCTCTCGTAGCAGCCATTCAGCGTGTACAACAAATGTTCTAAAGACTCACCCGAGGAGGGAGCAAAAGATGTTAAGTCCCTATCTACATAAAGATATCATTGAAGCAGGTTGCGACGAGGCTGGTCGTGGCTGTCTTGCTGGGCCTGTCTATGCGGCAGCCGTTATCCTTCCTCCCGATTTCACCAACGAACTTCTGAATGACTCCAAACAACTGACGGAGAAACAACGCTATGCCCTGCGCGAGGTGGTTGAGCGCGAAGCCCTGGCATGGGCGGTAGGTGTGGTTTCTGCCGATGAAATCGATAAAATCAACATTCTTCGTGCCAGTATTCTGGCCATGCATCGTGCTGTGGACCAGTTGAAAGTGCGCCCTCAACATTTGCTGATTGACGGAAACCGTTTCAATCCCTATCCGGGAATACCTCATACTACGGTGGTGAAGGGCGACGGAAAGTATATGAGCATTGCCGCAGCCAGTATTTTGGCCAAGACCTACCGTGATGATTTCATGCTGAAGATACACGAGGAATACCCGCAGTATCATTGGAATCAGAACAAAGGATATCCCGCACCCATCCATCGTGAGGCTATCCGTCAATATGGGACTACCCCTTACCATCGTATGAGCTTCAATCTGCTGGGTTCGCCACAACTTGAACTCGATTTCGGGTAAGCCTTCCCTTATACTTATATAATATATGCGTGCGCGCGAAGGAAAATGCCCCTCGTGAGTTAGCGATGTGTCGTACCACAAAGTACCAGCAATGGTACTGGGCTGTACCATAACTGGTACTCATTCGTTCCATAAATGGTACGACCTTGTACCATATATGGTACGCGATGGAACCTAGGCGGGTCGGAATCGCGACGAAGTATGGATAGGGTAAGAAGAAAGTGAAGATAAGACTAAGCGAGGGCCTTACGATAAAGGGCGAGGGCCTCGTTCTCGTGCTGTTCCATGATTTCACGCTCGCCAGGGCCTTTGTCGTTGATGCCACAAAGGTGGAGTACGCCGTGGATAACCACTCGTAGCAGTTCTTCATCGTAACTGCTGCCTACAAGTTGTGCGTTACTTGCCACGGTGTCCAACGAAATGAAGAGGTCGCCAGAAAGCGTGCTCCCCTGAGTATAGTCGAAGGTAATGATGTCGGTGTAGTAGTCGTGTCCGAGGAACTGACGGTTGATGTCGAGGATACGCTCGTCATCTACAAAAATGTAATTGATGTCGCCTACCTTCCTGTCGTGAACTTTGGCTACCGCTGCAACCCATTGTGTGATGCGTTGCTGGTCGAAGTCGGGCATCTGTACCGTGCCCTCTACATGGAAAGTGACAGACATCTTTATTCCTTAATTGTTCAGCAGTTCCACAGCCTTCAATACCATGGGGTCGTCCTCATAGATGATGGCGAAGTATTCGCTCATATCCCAGAGGTCGCGTGCCGTGAGGGCCTTCATGATGCGTTTGATGACGGGAATGGTATTGGCCCGTTCCTCGTCGTCCTTTGGTTTGATATTCTGTTTCTCACCTTCTTCGAAGATACTCTCGACGAGATTGTCGGGTATTTCGTATTCAGCCTTGAACTGTGCGAAGTCGCTCCATTGCTTGGTGAGTTTCTTGCGGTTCCTGTCGAGATGATGCAGGTTGGCATTGATGATGAGGCTCTTTGCCGATAGTTCACGATAATATTTGGTGTAGCGTGTGGTGTCGAGCGGAATGAAATAGTCGGGCATAATGCCACCTCCGCCATATACGGTGCGACCCAGTTTGCGGGTGGTGAACTTCAATGAGTCGGGGAAGTGGATGCTATCGGCATTTGTCAATTCGCCGTTGTTGTAGCGGTTAATGACATCCTTGCTGTAACTTTCCTTATCCCCTTTGGTATAGGGTTTCTGTATGCATCGTCCCGAGGGTGTATAGTAGCGTGCCACGGTAAGGCGAATCATGGAACCGTCGGGTAAATCCACGGGTTGCTGTACGAGACCCTTGCCAAAAGAACGGCGTCCGACGACAAGTCCACGGTCCTGGTCTTGTATGGCACCCGTCAGGATTTCGGCTGCTGAGGCAGAATATTCATCAATGAGAACGACAACTTTTCCCTGCTGGAAGCCACTGCCGCCATTGCTAATAAACACTTTCGAGGGAACATTGCGCCCACGGGTATAGACGATGGTGTCGCCTCGGGCGATGAACTGACTGGTGATGCCTGCCGCAACATCCAACAAACCACCACCATTTTGCTGCAGGTCGATGATGAGTTTGGTCATGCCCTGATTCTTCAACCGTTGGAGGGCTCCCAACACCTCGTCCAGCGTTGTCAGTCCGAAACTGGAGAAGCGTATGAGACCGATTTCGGGCGTCACCATATAGGCGGCATCGAGGGTGTTAAGGGGAATCTTATCGCGCACGACGGTGAAGTAGGACAGTCCCGAAACACCCGGGCGTACGATGCCTAACTTTACTTTCGTACCCTTAGGACCACGCAGGCGACTCATGATTTCTTCGCGACTCATCTTGACGCCAGCGATGGCGGTGTCGTTTACCGTCACGATACGGTCTCCTGCCAGTATGCCGACTTTCTCCGAAGGTCCTTTGGAAATGGTCTGGATAACCAGCAGCGTATCCTCAAGCATATTGAACTGAACTCCGATGCCTTCGAAACTCCCTTCGATGGACTCGTTCATCCGTCGTGTTTCCTTTGCATTGGAATACTGGGAGTGGGGGTCGAGTTTCTCCAACATGCCATTGATGGCATTCTCCACCAGTTTGCCACAATCCACGGAATCGACATAGAACATGTTGGTCATGAAAGTGGCCATGTTGAGTTTGCGCATGGCCATATCGAAGTCCTGTGACTGGGCAGAAGCCGAGAAAGGAAAAACGAGCAGCGAGAGAAATAGAAGTATATTTTTCATAAAGATGTTTTATAGTGAAGACCTTCGGGAAGCCATTGCTGAATGTCGCGTCCGAAATGAGCCACCTCGCGTACAATACTGCTGGAGATGTTTGCTAGACTGGGGTCGGAAAAGAGTACGACGGTTTCGATGTCCTCTGCCAACTGGCGGTTCACATCGGCCATGCCCATTTCGTATTCATAGTCCTTGTGAGTGCGCACGCCGCGCAAGATAAAGCTGGCATTGCATTTCCGGGCGAAATCGACCGTAAGGGTATTATAGTGTTCAACACTTATGCGAGGTTCGTTGCGGTATAGTCCACGAAGGGCACGCATTCGCTCCTCGACCGGAATCCAACTCTGTTTCTGTTCGTTCTGTCCGACGGCAATGACGATATGGTCGAACAATTGCAACCCACGCTTTACGATGTCTGCATGACCTCGGGTGAACGGGTCAAAAGAACCAGGGAAAAGAGCCGTTTTCAATTCACTATTCATAATTATGATTATGCTTCAATCTTAGATTGCCTCTTCCTCTTCTTCGGGCAAGTCTTCCTCGATAACGAGGTTGTCAATGATGAAATTCTGGCGTTCCATCGTGTTCTTGCCCATGTAATACTCCAACAATTCCGCCACATTGTCGGCCTTGTGCAGAGTGACCTGTTCCAGTCGGATGTCGGGACCAATGAAGGTCTTGAACTCGTCGGGACTAATCTCGCCCAAACCTTTGAATCGGGTGATTTCGGGGTCAGGTCCCATGTCCTCGATAGCCTGGAGTCGTTCTTCCTCGGTATAGCAATATTGCGTGATGAAATCGTTGTTTTCAGAGATTTGCCGACGCTCCTTTGCTTCAGGGTCGTTGGCGGCATCCTGTAATTCCTTCACCTTGGCCTTACCCAGTTTCGACTTGCGGGCGCGTACTCGGAACAATGGAGTTTGCAGGATATAGACATGCCCCTTCTTAATGAGTTCAGGGAAGAACTGGAGGAAGAAGGTTATCATCAACAGGCGGATGTGCATACCATCGACATCGGCATCGGTAGCCACGATGACCTTGTTGTAGCGCAAACCGTCAAGACCGTCCTCGATGTTCAGTGCTGCCTGCAGAAGATTGAACTCCTCGTTCTCATACACCAGTTTCTTGGTCAGTCCATAGCAGTTCTTGGGCTTGCCACGCAGGGAGAACACGGCTTGTGTGTTCACATCGCGGCTCTTTGTGATGCTTCCGCTGGCGGAGTCTCCCTCGGTGATGAAGATGCTGGTGTCCTCTTGCAAGTCGCCCTTGGAATCGGTCAGGTGGATACGGCAGTCGCGCAGTTTTCGGTTGTGCAGGTTGGCCTTCTTGCTCATTTCGCGAGCCTTCTTTGCCACGCCGGCGATAGCCTTGCGCTCTCGCTCGCTGTCCTGTACCTTCTGCAGGATGATATTGGCGATGTCTGTATTCTTATGCAGGTAGTTGTCAACCTGTTCTTTTACGAAATCTCCGATGAACTTGTCGATGCTGATGCCGCCTTGGGGTGCTGTGGTCTGGGAGCCTAGTTTTACCTTGGTCTGGCTTTCAAACATCGGTTCTTGGATGTTGACACTAATGGCTGCCACGATGCCGTTGCGAATGTCGCCCGTATCATAGTTCTTTCCGCTATAGTCCTTGATGACCTCGGCAATATACTTTTTGAAGGCAGCCTGATGGGTACCGCCCAATGTGGTATGCTGTCCGTTGACGAAAGAATAGTATTCCTCGCCATTCTGGTTACAGTGGGTGAATGCGATCTCGATATCGTCGCCCCGCATGTGTACGATTTCGTAGAGCGGGTTGCTCGTTATGCGGTCGGTAAGCAAGTCGGAAAGTCCGTTGCGCGATACGATGCGTCGCCCGTTGAACATGATGGTAAGCCCCGTATTCAGGTAGGTATAGTTGCGGAGCAGATTCTCGATGAATTCGGCATGGAACTGGTAGTGCTTGAACTGGGTGTCGTCGGGCTCGAAGAATACATAGGTACCATTCTCCTCCTCGGTCTTCAGAGTCTCGTCGTTCTTCAGTTCGCCTTTTTCAAAGGTGGCGCGTCGCATCTTACCGTCGCGCACGGAATAAACCACGAACTTGGAACTGAGGGCGTTGACGGCCTTCAAACCGACACCATTCAAACCCACACTCTTCTGGAAGACCTTTGAGTCGTACTTACCGCCCGTGTTTAGCATCGAAACGGCATCGACCAAGGAGCCGAGAGGAATGCCACGGCCATAGTCGCGAACGCTGACGCGAAGGTTGTCTTCCATGTCCACCTCGATGCGTCGTCCGGCACTCATCTTAAACTCATCGATACTGTTGTCGATGACTTCCTTCAACAAGACATAGATACCATCTTCCTCATGACTGCCGTCGCCTAAGCGTCCGATGTACATACCGGGGCGCAAGCGGATGTGCTCCATGTCGGAAAGATGCTTGATGTCTTTCTCGCCGTAGGCAACTGGTGCTTTCTGTTCTGTTATGTTTTCTGTTTCTGTCATAATGCTTTCTTGAATGCGCAACGGCGTTTGTGAATAACCTGATCAAGATTCTTCCATTGGGTCTGGCTGGGCAGATTGTCCTCCAACTGATGATGGGTTTCGGCCCATTCGTAACCGTCCTTGATGGTTTGTGGGATAATATCCGCAAAGATGAGCGCATTGGCTCCCTTGTCCTGGTATTCGGGAAGTACACCGACAAGCAACATGTCGAGTATTTGGGGATGATGGTTGAACCATAAGGCTTTGGCCATGTGCCACCAACCTAAGGGGAATAGTTTTGCCTTCGCTTTCTGGATGGCACGCGACAGACTGGTGATGCAGATGCCCATACCGATAACCTCGCCGTCGGCTGTCTCTACGACACTCAGGTAGCGCTTGTCGAGGTATTGCAGATACTGGTTGGCATAAGTCTCCATCTGCTCTGCATCGAGTTCACAGTAGCCGTAGAGGTCGGCATAAGCCTTGTTTACCACATTCAGCACCTTGGGAATGTATCCTTCCCGTCGGATTTCGTCTTTGTTCTTGAACTTGCGCAGACGGAAACCATAGCGTTGTTTCACCAGTTCGGCAATCTTGAAATATTTCTGCATATTGGCCGTATGCTCACCCTTGGGCACGAGGATTTTCCGTTCTACCCATCCCACTTCCTTCTCGTAGCCGAGTTGTTTCAGGTGTTCGGGATAGTAGGGGTAGTTGTAAATGGAGTTCATGGTCGAGAGTTGGTCGAAACCCTCTGTGAGCATACCCTCAAGGTCCATATCGGTGAAGCCTAAAGGACCGGCAATCGTGTCCATTCCGCGCTCGCGTCCCCAATCCTCAACGGTTTCCAAAAGGGCTTTTGTCACATGGATATCGTCGATAAAGTCAATCCACCCGAAGCGCACTCGCTTTTCGTTCCAGGTCTCGTTGGCACGACGGTTGATGATGGCTGCCACGCGTCCGACCATTTTGTTGTCGCGGAAAGCCATGAAGCATTCTACCTCACAGAATTTCAGTGCGGGATTCTTTTTGGGATTGAAGGTGTCGAGGGTGTCCTCCAAGAAATCGGGGACGGCATAAGGACAATCCTTATACATTTCCCAGTTGAAACGGACGAACTGCCGCATCTCCTTCTTTGATGCCACCGATTTAATCGTGATGTCCGATATCTTCTTGTCCATAATGACGATGGTTTTGTTGTTAATAAACACACAAAAGTACAAAAAATAGTCGATAAAGAATTAACCTAAGCCCGCTTTTTAGGAGAAATCACATAGAATCCCGTGTTTGGATTCAGTTTTATTTGGTGGTAACTGAAAAAGATGTTAATTTTGTCCAATAATGAGTAAAACCGAAATGAAAAGAATACTTATGAAGAAACTGTTGTTTTTGGCACTTCTATTTGCTGGTACAATGCCCATTAGCGCACAGGAACCAGAGGATGGTGACATGGATTATAAACCTTTCCCGCACATGTTTGTCGGTGTGCAAGGTGGTGCACAGACTACATTCACCAATTATGACCAGTTGAAGTTGATTACCCCAACGGCTTCGGTGTATTTCGGCGGATGGTTTACTTCCGTTATCGGTGCTCGTCTGCATGTCAATGGTATCTGGAACAAGGGTGGGTTTGATGATGCTGACCCAGATTTCAGATATAACTACAAATATGTCAATCCCAATCTCGACCTGATGCTGAATATGTGTACGCTGTTCGGCAAGAAGGATGTATATCCGATAAACTTCTACCTGTTGGGTGGTATCGGCATTAACTATTCGTGGGACAATGATGAAGCCTATGCACAGAAAGCCGTGTTGACAAAAGCATGGAAGAATCATCGCATAAACCACAATGCCCGCGTCGGTTTCCAGGTGGATGTACCTCTGGCCAAGCATTGGGGCATGAATCTGGAAGTTGCGGCCAACAGCATCAGCGACCGTTATAATAGCAAGGTTGGTGGTAAAGACGACTGGAGCCTGACGGCTCAGTTAGGTTTGTCTTATCGTTTCGGCTTCAAGAAGAACAAGAAATCCGAAGGCTCTGAAGATGAATATGATGACTATGACGAGATATGGGAAACTCGCGTAGATACCATCTGGTATGATGATGTTACCTTCAAGGAGGTGACTGCCGACCGCGAAATCAAGAAGGAAATCTTCTTCGGATTGAAGGAAGATGGCGTAAGTCAGGACCAGGCGCAGATTACGGCTGTGGCAGAGTTCCTGAAAGGTGTGAAGGACGGTGAAATAACCATCACCTCTTATGCAGATAAGGGCACAGGTACGCCTCAATCGAACATGAAGTATTCGAAGCAGCGTGCAGAGAACACGAAGAAGGCCCTCATAGAAAAAGGCGTAGATCCCAATATGATTAAGAGTGTTGAATGGAAGGGTGACACAGTTCAACCTTATCCTGACGATAATGATAAGAACCGCCTGTCCGTCATCACGGGCCATGGCATCTACACCGACAAGGAGAAGGTTGTCACCAAGAAATTCCGCACAAAGGAAGTACGCTATCTCGTAGAGTAGTATTTTAGACTGTCTCCGATGAAAGAGAGAGTGTTGTTTCTTCTGCGCACCTATGTAGTTGCCGTTGCTGTATTTCTTTTTGCCAAGGTGGTATTTATGCTCTCCTTGCGGAGCAGCCAGCCGTTTTCTCTTGGCGATGTGTATGATGTGCTGCATCATGGACTCACACTCGACCTCTCCACTGCGCTCTATTTCATTGTATTCCCCCTTCTTTTTACCCTTGCTTCGTTGTGGGTATCGGGGCGTACCACCCGTCGATTGCTTCGCGTCTATTTCTTCTTGGTCAGCGTGGCATTCAGTTTGGCATTTGTGGCCGATACGGCGCTCTATCCCCACTGGGGTTACAAACTCGATAGTACCTGTCTGCAATATCTGGCTTCTCCCACGGTGGCTGCAGCCAGTGTGCCCACATGGTTACTCATTGCGGGTTTGCTGCTCATCATCGTTTTGGCGGCACTCTTCTTCTTTCTTTTCACTTTCCGTATGCCGCAGTATGCGCGTCTTCGTCGCCGTTGGCCGTTTGGCCTGCTTACCTTGGTGGCTGTGCCACTCATCTTCATCGGCATACGCGGTGGACTCGACGAATCCACGACCAATGTCGGACAGGCCTATTACTCCCAAAGGGCATTTCTAAATCACTCCGCTGTTAATCCCGTTTTCAATTTCCTGTCGTCGTTCGAAAGTACGGTGCGTACCGATGTCCGCTACACCTACTATACTGACGAGGAATGTCAGGCTTTGCTCGATAGTATATTCCCCACCGAAAGTCTTGCACCCGATACTTTGCTGCGCACCCGTCGTCCCAATATCGTCATTGTGATGATGGAGAGTTGCAGTGGACAGTTTACCATGATAAGTGGGCGCAACGAGGTTACTCCCAACCTCAACCGACTGGCCGACGAGGGAATCTACTTCTCAGAATGCTATGCCAACTCGTTCCGTACCGACCGCGCCACAGTAAGCATTTTTAGCGGTTATCCCGCTTTCCCCACGATGAGTCTGCAGAAGAACTTGTCCAAGAATGCGAAACTGCCGGGCCTTGCCCGAACTTTGCTCAGGGCTGGTTATACGACGAGTTACTACTATGGTGGAGATATTAACTTTACGAAGAAAGGAAGTTATCTCATCAATTCGGGTTTCGAGCATTTATCGTCACAGGAAGACTATCCCCGTCAGTTGCGCCGTATGTCGAAGTGGGGCGTACACGACGAATATGTTTTCGACCGCATAGCGCAGGAGATAGAGTCGTGGTCGCCACAAGACACCGTGCTGCATCTTATCGGTTACAACACCCTTTCCAGTCACGAACCTTGGCAGGTGCCCCATCAGGCACTGGCCGACCCTGTGGACAATGCTTTCCACTATCTCGACGCCTGTGTCGGACAGTTCATTAGTCGCCTACGCAAGTCTCCGGCGTGGGATAACCTGCTCGTTGTCATCCTTCCCGACCATGGCATCAACTATGCAGGGCACGACGAAACTTCGCAAGTGAAGATGCACATCCCCATGTTGTGGTTGGGAGGTGCGGTTCGCGAACCGCGTGTGGTAGATGCTTTTTGTAATCAGTGCGACCTTGCGGCAACGCTGTTCGGACAGTTGGGATTGCCCCACGACGATTTCCCCTTCTCGCGCGATGTCCTCAGTCAGAACTACACCCGCCCGTTGGCATGGCACACCTTTAACAATGGTTTCTCTCTTGTCGATTCCACGGGCTTCTTCGTTTACGACCTTACGGCAGACACCCCCATTGTTGGTAGCGGTAAGGAAAAGGAACGCCTCGGCAAGGCCATTCTTCAGGAAACTTCCCGCGACCTTGCCGACAGGTAAAATGTCTTAGGCTTTCGTACAGCGTATGAGGATATGCTGCCCGTTGGATAGTGTGGTAGCAAAGAGATAGGTATCTCCTCCTTCGGCCAGATGCAACTGACGGCGAAGGGTCGCTACGGGAGTCGGGAAGTTGCGTGTGGTCAGGTTGGCCTGTTGCAGGTCGCCGATAAGGGCCTTCAGGTTTTTCTTTCCGAAGTCACTCCAATCTACAACTTGGAACACCCGTCCGGGGAAATGCGGAATCAGTACATCCCCAGTAAAGAGGTGGCTTTGGGGATGTAACTTCTGAACCCCATATTGTTCACTAAGTCCATCCTGCACCTGTGCTTTCAAGATGGAAGCATTAGGTTCGTAAAGATAAGTGAGTGGACGGCTCGCATAGGTAAGGTCGAAAGATTCTTTCGTGGTTACGACCTCCTCGTTTTCTGTTCCGAGATTCACGCAATGATAGGTAATATGGTCTGCCTTGACCTTTCTTGAGCAAAGAAAAAGCAGTTCCTTACATTCGTTGCCTACGCTGATAACATGCACTTCGTGTACATCTTTCAGTTCCTTCAGCGCCTGATGGATATCAAGCATGGGCGACAGTTTCACCATCACCCAGTGGGCATGGTCCAGCAATGTGTCCTGACATTCGATAAGGTTCGGTGTGCAGTCCGCGATGCGTATGGTCTTATGCCCAGATGTATCGCGTCGGGCAGGGTCGATATATATAAATGAAAAAGGAAGCGTGAGAGATGAAAAGTGGCTTGAGTTATGTCGAGTGGGAGCAGGCTCGATGAAGAGCGTCAAAGAGGAGGGATTATTATGAATTATGAATTGTGAATTGTGAATTCCCAGTAGAGGCATATTGTGGCGAGCCAAGTCACAAAGTTCGGGTTGTATCTCCACATAGGTGGCTTGCTGGAAAAGTGGAGCCATATAACTGAAATCAACCCCCAGTCCTCCAGTCAGGTCTGCCATCCGCTGTCGCTCGTCCGGGGGAAGGATGCGCTCGATGATGCTACGCTTGTATAGTGCCGTCTGCTCGCTCGAGCATTGTTCCATCGACAAACGGGGTGGGTAATGCAACCCTTTGGTTCGGCTCCATTGCGGAAGTTTGCGACAGGCAATCTGCCAGCCCTCAATTTGCTGCAAACACCATTTTATGTCGATTCCATCGGGCGGATTTGCCAGTGCCAACTGGCGGACATCTTGTTCCCGGTGTTCCTCAATGAAGGTTTCGTTAGTCATGTTATCGTTGGATAATCTGTATGCGGTTCACCCGTTCTCCGGGTGTGGTATCGGCTTCGCGGGGGAAATAAATGGGAGCGTCCTTTTGCATGGGGAGAATGCGAAGTTCCAAGGACTGACATGGTTGAGGTAACCGCCATAATCCATATAGGAAAGGTCTGCCGTTATAGAAGTTGTCCGCAACCAGTTCCCCGTCGGCATAGAGTCGGGCGCAGTCGCCTTGGTAGTCGATTTGCAACAGTCCATCGGGATTGTCAGGTAGTTCTATAGTATAGACTGCTGCATTGTCGAAGTCGTTGTCCGTGGGTCCTTCAGCAACCTTTGCCGTCCCGATGGTAATCTGTCGAAGCGGTCCGCTTTCTGCCGTCTTGGTGAAGGGTACGGGGATAGATTTTTCTCCGGTTTCATCGGGAAGGAAGAGGCGGTCTGCAGCCGTTGGCGACAACAACCGGAAACGGACTCCGCCTACTGTGGCGAAAGGTTTATCGTTGGGCGTCTGTGGCCGTAGGCGTTTATAGATTCTGCCGTTGAGGCTAATCTCTGGCTGAATGCCATCTATCGCAACAAAATAGACATCATCCTCTCGTTTAGCCATCAATTGTGCTGTGGCATAATTGATAGTCACCCCTCCGACTTCAATATTGAAAGGGAAGATGCCCATGGCATTGGCGGGGATGGTAATAGGTTTTGCAGGGAACTTCTTGCCGAACACCTCAAACTGCACATGCTTCTTGTCCGTAAGGTTCTGCAGGCGTTCGTAGTTATTAAAGAATACGAAGCCCCGGTCATTGGCTCCACGATAACTCCACCGCAGATACGAGTCTATCCCTTTCTTCTGGGGGCGATCGGCTTGTGGGAAGAAAGCATCCATGGGAGCCAGCATCTCGCCAAAGTCCTGCATGAAAAGATGCAGTCGTCGCAAAGAATAGTAGTGTGGATTCGTCTGTCCGAACTCACCGAGGGGCGCCTGGAAGTCGTAACTCTTGACGGGCATGTCGTTGTAGTTGGTCATCGGCGTGCGCTGACATTCATTCAGGTAAGTTCTCCCTTTGGGATTTGTTCCCCCGTGGTACATATAGTAGCCCAACAGGTTTGAACCGCTACCCAACTTGACGAGAGCCATCGCATAGGCATCTTCGGGATACATATAGACACGACGGTGGTAGGAAGTCATCATGCCGCCGCCCAGTTCGCAGGTGAAGTATGGATAGGCTTCGTCTCCTTTTGTGATTTGCTCTTGTTGGTTGCCGATTTGTTCTGAGGCGATGGCCGTGCTACTGCGAAAGGCCTTAAAGTTAAAAGCCTTCCAGTAGTTTCCAGTGGTCTCCTCGATGCTGCGGTCCCAGAAGCCGTCGGCATAATCTCCGTACAGCGGTATCATTTCTCCGTAGGGCATCGGTGTTTTCAGTTCGGGCCACCCAGTTCGGGTGTAGAAAGGCAGGTCGAATCCAATCTCCAGTGCAATTTTCTTCAGAGCGAGGAGATAGGAGGCAGGTCCACGAAACTCATTATCGAACTGACAGGCGATGACAGGTCCTTGGTCTTTCCATTGCAGTCCCTCCACCTGTGTGAATATCTGGCGGTAGAACATACTGACCTGTTCAAGAAAACGCGGGTCTTCGCTGCGTAGTGGTATGCCCATTCTCACAATCCAGTCGGGGAAACCTCCATTGCGTGCTTCTCCGTGACAGAAGGGGCCGATGCGTAGAATTACGGGAAGGCTCTCTTCCTTGCAGAGTTCCAGAAAGTGGCGTAGCGAGCGTTGTCCACTCCAGTTGAAAACGCCCTGTTCCTCTTCCACATGATTCCAGAATACATAATTGGCAACGAGGGTCACGCCACCCGCTTTCATCTTCCGCAGTTCTTCGCGCCATTCCGTTTCTGGTAGTCGCGAATAATGAATCTCGCCCATGACCGGCATCACCCGATGCCCGCCGATAAACAGACTGCGCGAATCCCAGTGCACAGGCTGTCCCAAGGTCTGTGCCCGACATCCCAATGTGCCATACATCGCAAGTGCAATCAAAATAATAAACCTTCTCATCGTGTATCAATTATCTTTGTTGGTCTGCAAATATAGTAAATCTATTTAACATGTGCTACTTATACCTTTCACTTTTACGCTGAACGGGCACAGGGATACTCCCGAATCTATCTTTATAATCCCTTTATAGGCAAAAGTCTAGCAATATAGTTTTGATTACAAATTTTATTTGTAACTTTATTGCCAAATCAACCATGAAAAAGGAATACAATGAATAGCGATTTGATGCCTATACAAGATGAAATAGTACTTTACCAATCAGAAGATGGTAATGTGAAAGTAGATGTGCTGTTTCAAGATGAAACGGTTTGGTTGACAATTGATCAGATGAGCCTTCTCTTTGGCAAATCTCGCTCTACAATTAATGAGCACATCTTAAATATATATCAAGAAAAAGAGTTGTCGGAGGCTCAAACTATGAGAAAAATCGGAATTTCCGATTTTTCTACAAAACCCACCAATTACTATAACCTTGATGTTATAATTTCCGTTGGTTACCGGGTGAAGTCCCGTCAAGGTACATTGTTCCGTATATGGGCAACACAGCGATTGCGCGACTACATTATTCGTGGTTATGCGCTAAATGAGGAGCGTTTCAAGAAGGGCTCTTCCATGAACTACTTCCGCGAACTCATCGAAAAGATTCGGGAGATTCGTTTGGAGGAGAAAGTCTTTTATCAGCAAATCAAAGATATCTATAAAACAAGTATCGACTATGACCCATCAGACGAGATGACTATCCAGTTCTTTAAGGAGGTACAGAATAAATTGCTTTGGGCCGTAAGTGAGAAAACTGCAGCAGAATTGGTTTATTATCGTGCTAATGCTTCGTTGCCATTGATGGGCCTAACCTCTACAAGTGCAACAGAAAAGGTGGGGAAGCAAGATATCCTTGTGGGGAAGAACTATCTGAAAGAAGATGAACTACAGGCATTGAAGCTCATAGTTGAACAATATTTGGCATACGCCGAAGCACAAGCGCTGGCGCATAAGCCAATGTATATGAAAGACTGGAAGGAGCGCTTGGATATGATTCTGAGAATGAATGAACGACAATTATTGGAGGATGCAGGAACTATCTCCCATGAATTGGCCAAACAAAAAGCAGAAGCGGAATATACTATCTACAAAGAAAAAGAAAAGGCATTGACACACTTGAATAGCATTAAGGATTTGGACAATGACCTTAAACAATTAAAGTGCAAATAACAAATGCCTCACGATAGTGAAGCATTTGTTGTGGACCAGGTAGGGCTTGAACCTACGACCTCCAGATTATGAGTCTGTTGCTCTAACCAACTGAGCTACAAGTCCAGTGCAGGCACGCGGTGGTGACTTGCGGGTGCAAAGGTACGAAAATAAATTAAAAATTAAAAATGAAAAATTAAAATTTTGTACCTTTGCAACTGCTATGGATAATCGTTCAATAGAGTGTCAGGCGAGGATTGCCAGCATAGGGTTCTTCGATGGAGTTCATCGGGGACATTTGCATTTGATTCGTCAGTTGAAAGAGGAGGCGAGGCGTAGGGGAATGGCGAGTCTGCTGGTGACTTTCGACCGTCATCCGCGAACGGTTGTTACTCCTGATTTCGTGCCGTCGCTATTGACGACACTGGACGAGAAGTTGCAGTTGCTTCGCGAGACGGAGGTGGACGATATTGTCGTACTTCCCTTTACCCCGGAATTGAGCCAACAGTCTGCCAAGGCGTTCATGGACCAGGTGTTGCATGAGCAGTTGGATGTGCGCGCCTTGCTTTTGGGTTATGACCATCGCTTTGGACACGGCGGAGGTACATGGGAGGATTACCTGCAATGGGGACAGGAGACGGGCATTGAGGTTGTCCGTGCCGAGGAACTGCCCGGGGCGCATGTGAGTAGCAGTCAGTGTCGCCGCTTGTTGATGGCTGGCGATGTGTCGGCGGGCTCGGAGATGCTGGGACATCCCTATTCGATAGCCGGAAAGGTTGTGTACGGTCATCAGGTAGGACACGAACTGGGTTTCCCCACGGCGAATATCGAGTTCGATGCGGAGAAACTTCTGCCTGCCCATGGGGCATATGCCGTGTGGGTGATGTTGCCTGACGGAACGCGCCATGCGGGGATGCTGAATATCGGCAACCGCCCGACTATCGACAATGGTAGTGCCGTGTCGGTCGAGGTGAACTTGCTGCACTACGACGGGAATCTGTATGGGCAGCGGATTACGGTTGAGTTTGTCGGTCGTTTGCGCGAGGAACAGCGTTTTTCTTCCCGTGAGGAATTGTCCCGTCAGTTACAGAAGGACAAGGAGATGACCGAACAGATATTGTCGGAAAGTTGAGTTTGTTTCCGAATGGAATAAAACAAAAGAGGCTACCCTCACGGGCAACCTCTTTTGGGGTTAAAAGCATAGATTGTTTTATATTGGTTGAAAAAGTATTCTAAGGTTGTACCGCCCCGAGTGTGTCGGGTGCAACGGGCAATACTGCTTCGGTGTTTTTCGACTCTTTAGGCATATCGAGGAACAATCGGATGGTGTCTTCTGCCGATGCCATCGTGGGGGCGCCGGACAGGGTTGCTTCATCTTCTCCGTGTCGCTGGAATCCCTGTTGTGCAGCCATGCCGATGCAGAGCAGGATGGCCACACAGGCAGCAGCCTGATAGAGTGGACGGAGGCGCTGGGCGAAGGTTAGAGGCTTGATGTTCTCCGATGTCCCCTGAGTACCCTTGGCCGTTTCTTTTTTCTCGATGAGAGCCAGGATGCGCTGGTCGAAGTCCTCGCTCAATTGTTCCTTCTGCATCTGTTCTTCGGCCACGAACATGTCGCGGTAGCAGAGCAGACGGGCAGGAATGTCCTCTTGTGCAAAGAAAGAGCGTAAGATATCCTCTTCCTCAATCGTGGTCTGGCATTCCCAGTAGCGCTCCAGTAGTTGTTCGATGTACTTGTAATCCATTACTTTTTGTTTACAACGCACTTGTTTTGTGGCTGTCTCTAATAAAAGAGACGAATGAAGGAAAGAAAAGTTACAGTTTCCCGGAATTTTTTTGCCATATCGCCCTTGGCGGTGGCATAAAGTAGGATTATAACAAATCCTTTATTTTCTTTCGGGCACGGTGAAGATAAACCTTGACTTGTGTTTCCGTGAGTCCAGTGACCTGTGCGATATCGTTGTAGCGCAGTCCCTCGATGTCTCGCAGTTGGACGATGGTGCGCTGTACTTCGGGCAGCTCGTTGATGAGGTTTCGTATGGCAGCAACACGCTGGCGCAAATCAAGGTCGTCATCAGGTAAAAGGCCTGCGGCATGTAAGGTTTCGTTTGTTTCCGAAAGGCTGAGATGTGCTGAACGCTTACTCTTAGTGGCGTCGATAGCCAAATGGCGTGCGATGGTTAGGCAATAGGCCTCCATGTTTTGTATCTGGTGCCACTCGTCGCGTTTCTCCCACACTTTGATGAGAGTTTCCTGTGTGATGTCTTCCGCCTCCTGTCTGTCGAGCGTAATGCGCAAGGCCAACCGGAATAGTTTGTCCTTTAGCGGCAGAACATCAGTGCGGAAGTCCATCGTTTTCATGTACTGGTAATGACAGTTTCGCCGATGACAACACGGCTCACACCTTCGTGAATGGCCTGAAAGGCATTCTCGAGTTTGGGAATCATACCACCCTGCACAACACCTTCATCCAACAGGCGATGGAAGTCCTCTTCGGTAATATGCAGGATTACGCTGTCCTCGTCGTCGGGATTGCGCAGTACGCCGCGCTTCTCGAAGGCAAACTTCAGGGTTACCTCGAAATAGGGTGCCAAGGCACATGCCGTAGTGCTTGCCATCGTATCGGCATTGGTATTGAGCAGATGTCCTTCTCCGTCGTGGGTCAGTGGAGCAATGACGGGCACGATGCCCTGCTGTGCGAGAGAGGCGAGACGCTTCCCGTCGGCACGATCCACATCGCCCACCCATCCGTAGTCGATGCCGTTGCGAATGGGTCTGCGGTGACTGCGGATGATGTCCATATCGGCTCCCGTCAGTCCCAGTGCATTCACGCCAGCGGCTTGCAGTTGTGCCACAATGTTCTTGTTCACCAGTCCGCCATATACCATCGTCACGGTACGCAGCATCTCGTCGTCCGTGATGCGCCGTCCGTTCACCATCTTGGTCTCTATGCCCAGTTGTGTGGCCAAAGCCGTAGCCGAGCGCCCGCCACCATGAACGAGCACCTTCGGTCCTTCGATGGCAGCAAATTCTTTTATCAATTGCTGGAGCGACTCGGGATTCTCCACGACTGCCCCTCCAACCTTCAAGACAATTAATTCTTCACGCTTCATTTTTCACTCAAGATAGGTGTATCCATAGAGTCCTGCTCGGTAGTTGGAGATAAATTCCTTACCTTCGCTCTCCGTAATCTTGCCGTCCTTGATGGCCTTGCTGACCCAGATTTCGAGTCGGCGGACGAGGCGTTTCGGGTCGTACTGCACATATTCCAGCACATCGGCAACGGTCTCGCCGTCGATGACCTGTTCGATGGTGTAGTCCTCCTTCGACACGGAGATGTGTACGGCATTGGTATCCCCGAAGAGGTTGTGCATATTGCCGAGGATTTCCTGATAGGCTCCCACGAGGAACACGCCGATGTAATAATGCTCGTCGGCTTTTATGGAGTGCAGGGGGATATAATTCTTCTGTTGTCCGCCATTGATATAGGTGGTTATCTTACCATCCGAGTCGCAGGTGATATCTTGCAGCGTGGCGCTGCGTGTAGGTTGTTCGTTAAGCCGTGCGATGGGCATGATGGGGAACAACTGGTCGAGCGCCCAACTGTCGGGCAGCGATTGGAACAGGGAGAAGTTGCAGAAGTATTTGTCGGCCATTTGCTTGTCGAGTGTGCGCAGTTCGTCGGGTACATGCTTCTGGTGGTGCGCCAGTTCCGCCACCTCGTGACTGATAGCCCAGTACAGCGACTCGATTTGTGCGCGGGTCTTCAGGTCGATGAAGCCGTGGCGGAACAGGTCGAGTGCCTCTTCGCGGATGTCTTGTGCATCGTGCCAGTCCTCCAGCAGCGAGCGGGTCGATAGCTTGTCCCAGATCTCTGTCAGATCGTGCACCAGTTTGTGGTCGTCCTCGCCAGGTTGGAAGTCCTCGGGCATCTGGGGAGCCGTGACACTCTCCATCACATCCACGATGAGCACACTATGGTGTGCCGTCAGCGACCGTCCGCCCTCGGTGATGATGTTGGGATGCGGGATATTGTTCTGGTTGGAAGCCTCCACGAGTGTATATACACAGTCGTTCACATACTCCTGTATCGAGTAGTTCACGGAACTTTCGCTGTTGCTGGAGCGTGTGCCGTCGTAGTCCACACCCAGTCCGCCACCGCAATCGATGAATTTGATGTCGAAGCCCATGGAGTGCAGTTGCACATAGTATTGTGCTGCCTCGCGCAGGGCGGTACTGATGCGGCGAATCTTCGTTATCTGGCTACCGATGTGGAAGTGCAGCAACTTCAGGCAGTCGCGCAGTTGCATCTCGTCGAGCATCTGCAATGCCATCAGCAACTCCGAGGAGTTCAGTCCGAACTTCGAGGCATCGCCTCCGCTCTCGCTCCACTTTCCGCTGCCGTTTGCTGCCAGTTTGATGCGGATGCCCAGATTGGGGCGCACGCCGAGGCGCTTGGCCGTTTCGGCGATAATCTTCAGTTCGGGCAGTTTCTCGATGACCAGGAACACACGCTTACCCATCTTCTGTGCCAGCAGCGCCAGTTCGATGAAGTTCTGGTCCTTATGGCCGTTGCAGATGATGAGGCTGTCGCTATCCATGTTCGTGGCCAGCACGGCATGGAGTTCAGGCTTCGAGCCTGCTTCCAGACCGAGGTTGTAACGCTTGCCGTGACTGATGATTTCCTCAACGACGGGGCGCATCTGGTTCACCTTGACCGGGAAGATGATAAAGTGCTCTGCCTGATAGTCGTATTCCTTGGCAGCCTTGCGGAAACACTCGTCGGTTTTCTCGATACGGTTATCGAGGATATCAGGGAAACGCAGCAGCACGGGCGCTGTGACATGACGGCTGGCCAGTTCATCGACCACATCCTTCAGGTCCACCTGTACATTGTTTTTCTTGGGCGTGACATAGACATGCCCTTTTTCGTTGATGCCGAAGTAACTGACTCCCCAGCCTTTGATGTTGTAAAGCTCTTCCGAGTCTTCGATGCGCCACTTTCTCATAAGCCCAGTCTTTCGCGTATAAGGTTGATGGTTATTGCGATTTTCTCAAAGTTATCCATGAGGCTGACATCAAGGATGTGTTTTGCCTTCATGTAGTAAGGCTCGCGTACGACGAGCGAGTCCTTGATGTATTGCAGCAGTTCGTCTTCCGACTTGCCGAGAATCAGCGGGCGAACGGTTCTGCCCATCTTCAGGTGCATTGCCAGCACCTCAGGTTCAATCTTCAGATAGATGGTCTCTGCCTGCTGGTTCATGTAATCCATATTGTCGAAGAAACAGGGTGTGCCGCCTCCGCAACTGATGACGACATCCTCGAACTCAGCCACTTCGTGCAGCATCCGTCGTTCGAGGTCGCGGAAATGTTCTTCCCCCTCTTCGGCAAATATCTCGGAGACTTTCTTGTGGTAACGCATCTCGATATACCAATCGAGGTCATAGAATTGGAGTCCCAGAGTCATGGCCAGTTGTCTGCCGATGGTAGTTTTCCCAGCCCCCATGTATCCTATGAGGATAATGCGTATCATTTGCGTCGGCTGAAGTTGCGTCGTGTTTTTGCGGCAGGCTTTTCTTCCTGGTTGTTGATGATGTTCATACATTCATCGTAGGTCAGGTCCTTCGCACGCTTCTGGTCGGTCTTTGCCATGTGGAAGTTGTTGCCTTTGTATTGCAGGTAGGTGCCGAATCGTCCGTTGATGATGGACAGTTCAGGCTCTTCCTCAAAAGTCTTCACCAGTTTCTTGGCCTCCTCTTCCTGCTTCTGCTGGATGAGTACCGTAGCCTCCTTCAGGGTGATGGCCAGCGGATCGATGTCCTTGGGTATGGAAACATACTGCTTTTGGTACTGGATATAGGGACCGAATCGGCCTGTCCCGACGGAAACGGGAATACCCTTGTAGTTACCCAGATCACGGGGCAGGCGGAATAATTCGAGGGCTTCCTCCAGGGTGATGGACTCTATGCTTTGGGTCGGTTGCAGGCGTGCAAAGCGTGGTTTCTCGCGGTCGTTGAGCGAACCGATTTGTGCCACGGCACCGAAGCGTCCGATTTTCACGGAAACATCTTGTCCCGTCTTGGGGTCTTTTCCCAGTACGCGCTCACCAACACGGCGGTCGTCCTTGGTGTTCATGGTGTCTTCCACCAGCGGATTGAAATCCTTGTAGAAGTCCTGCATGGTCTGTTTCCACTCCGTCTTGCCCTCGGCAATCTCATCAAAACTCTTCTCCACATCGGCGGTGAAGTTATAGTCCATGATTTGCGGGAAGTGCTTCAGCAGGAAGTCGTTGACGACGATACCCGTGTCTGTGGGCACGAGTTTGCCCCGTTCGCTTCCCGTTGTGATGCTCTTTTCGCTTTCCTTTATCTTGTCCCCCTTCAGGGTTAGTGTCGTGTAGGTGCAACTCTCGCCTGGCTTGTCCTTCTTCTCCACATACTCTCGGTTCTGTATGGTGGTGATGGTTGTGGCGTAGGTCGAGGGTCGTCCGATGCCCAGTTCCTCGAGTTTGCGGACGAGGCTTGCCTCGTTGTATCGTGCCGGACGCTTGGCAAAGCGTTGTGTGGCTACCACATCCTTGCGTGTCAGTTGCTCACCCTTGTTCATCTGGGGCAGACTGCCCTGTATCTCCTCGGTATCCTCTTCCTGGGTTTCGAGATAAACGCGCAGGAAACCGTCGAACTTCACAACCTCACCCGTTGCTACAAACTGGAACTGCGAACCGCTGATGCAGATGTTTGCCGTCGTCTTTTCCAGTTCGGCGGCGGCCATCTGACTGGCTACGGTACGCTTCCAAATCAGGTCGTAGAGTCTGCGCTCCTGACTATTACCCTCCAAGGTGGGTTTGTCGATATAGGTCGGACGGATGGCTTCGTGTGCCTCCTGTGCGCTCTTGCTGTTGGTGCGGTAGCGGCGTGTCTTCACATACTCCTTGCCGATTTGGCTGGCGATGTACTCCTTGCTCGTATTCAGGCAGAGGCTCGAAAGGTTCACGCTGTCGGTACGCATATAGGTGATGTGACCACTCTCGTACAACCGTTGTGCCACCATCATGGTTTGTGCCACGCTGAAGTTCAGTTTGTGTGCAGCCTCCTGTTGCAAGGTACTCGTTGTGAAAGGAGGCGCGGGCACGCGCTTGACGGGTTTGGTCTGTATGTCCTCTATCGTAAATTCGGCAGTCTTGCATTGCTCGAGGAAAGCCTCGGTCTCCTCCTTCGTATGGAAACGGTGGTCGAGTTCGGCCTTCATCTCCTCTCCGCTGGGCAGACGGAAGGTCGCTGTTACGCGGTAGTAGTCCTCGCCCTTGAAGTTGTTGATTTCGCGCTCGCGCTCTACAATCAACCTTACGGCTACGCTCTGCACACGGCCAGCCGAAAGCGACGGCTTCACCTTGTACCAGAGAACGGGCGACAACTTGAAGCCCACAATGCGGTCCAGCACACGGCGTGCCTGTTGGGCATTCACCAGATTCTGGTCGATTTTCCGCGGATGCTTGATGGCGTCGAGGATGGCCGTCTTCGTAATTTCGTGGAAGACGATGCGCTTGGTGTTCTCGGGTTTCAGGTCGAGCACCTCGAACAGATGCCATGATATGGCTTCTCCTTCACGGTCCTCATCGGAAGCCAGCCAAACGGTCTGTGCTTTCTTGGCCATGTTCTTCAGTTCGCTCACCAGCCTTGTCTTGTCGGCAGGGATTTCGTATTGCGGTGTGAAGGTATCGGTATTGATGCTGAAGGCTCTTTTCTTCAGATCGCGGATGTGTCCGTAACTGGACATCACCTTGTAGTCATCACCGAGGAATTTTTCTATCGTTTTTGCCTTTGCGGGGCTCTCTACAATTACGAGGTTTGGTTTCATTGTTTGTAGTGCCGTTTTTTGATTTTGCGGTGCAAAGGTAGTGTAAATTTATTATGTATTCCTTATATAATGCTGTTTTTTTGCTAAAAATTTCTTCAGTCCCTGTCGCACCGAAGTCAGTCCGAAACTATCAGGACTTATGTCCTGTAAGGGAATCCAGGCGAAGTCTGCCGCATCGTCCATTGCCTGACATTTTGTGGTGTCCCGTACCTCGCAGAGGAAAAACATGTCGATGGTGTGCACCAGAAAGTCGCTGTACAGATATTGATTCGGTATGGTGAACAGGAAAAGCATGTTCGTCACCTCCAGTCCCGTCTCTTCCAACACCTCGCGGGCCATGCCCTCCTCGCCCGTCTCAAACATGTCGCAGAAGCCTCCGGGCAGGTCGAGAGTCCCCTTGGCGGGCTCCTTGCCACGCCGTACCGTCAGCATTTCCCACTCATCGTCTTTAGCCCTTAGGATAATCGCCACCGTGGCCGAAACGGGATTGAAGTAATACACAAAGCCGCAGTCAAGACATTCCTTGCTCTTCTGGTTGTGCTCGACAAACCGCTTCGAACCGCACTTGGGGCAGAAGTGAAATTGGTGGAAAGGATGTTCCATAGAAGTGTCAATTTTGAGTTTTACGCTGCAAACATACAAAATATTTCCCTATTTTTTTCGCACTGCGCGCGGAATTGCTTAACTTTGACCAGTAAATCCCTAAAAAACAAACGATATGGAGACGATACTGAATTGGTACAATGGCCTCGACGGCATGATGCGTGTGTATTGGACGATAGCCCTGTTTGCCACGGGCGTGTTCATAGTTCAGATGGTACTCACCTTTATCGGGATTGGCGATGTGGACAGTGGCGATGCCAGTTTCGACATCGGCGACGGCAACGGCGATACGATGGACACCGGCGGTGCCCTGCAACTGTTCTCGATGCGCAACATCGTCAACTTCCTGCTCGGTATCGGCTGGGGTGGCGTCTGCCTCTCCTCCTCCATACACAACTCCTTCCTGCTCGCCTTGGCAGCGTTGCTCACGGGTTGCGTGTTCGTGGGCGCGTTCGTGTTACTATATAAGCAGTTGATGAAGTTGGAGCACAACGGCTCTTTCGACATCAACGAGTGCGTGGGACAAGTGGCAGATGTCTATCTCCGCATTCCTGCCAATCGCGAAGGAGAGGGCAAGATACAGTTCAGTTTCCATGGCTCGGTACAGGAACTGCCCGCCATCACCAATGGCGAACAGATTGTCAGTGGCGCCAAAGTTCGCGTACTGGAGGTTATCGGTGGCCATACGCTGTTGGTCGAGGGACTAGAGTCACGATTGAAAAGAAATTATTAACATTAAAAATACGATACTATGGGATTTTCACTGATTCTTATTCTGATTGTCGTTGTCGTCATATTGTTGATGGCTGTGATAAACCGTTACCGTCGTTGTCCTTCGGACAAGATATTGGTAGTATATGGAACCTCGGGTTCTAACAAGAGCGCCAAGTGTGTGCATGGCGGAGGTACCTTTGTGTGGCCCATCATTCAGGATTATGCCTACCTGTCGCTAACCCCCATCAGCATTGATGCCAACCTGACCAATGCCCTTTCGCGCCAGAACATCCGTGTCGATGTACCCTGTCGCTTCACGGTCGGTATCTCCACCGAGCCCGAAAGTATGCTTGCTGCTGCCGAGCGTCTGTTGGGACTTACCCCGCAGCAGATACAGGAGTTGGCTCGCGATATTCTCTTCGGTCAGTTGCGTCTGGTTATTGCCACGATGAGTATCGAGGAACTGAACTCCGACCGCGACAAGTTCCTGGAGGCCATCTCCTCTAATGTTGAGGTGGAACTGAAGAAGATAGGTTTGCGCCTTATCAATGTGAATGTCACCGACATCAACGACGAGAGTGGCTATATCGAAGCCCTCGGTCAGGAAGCCGCTGCCAAGGCCATCAACGAGGCCAAGGTGCGCGTGGCAGAGCAGGAGAAGATGGGAGAAATCGGTAAGGCCGATGCCGTCCGCGAGACCCGTATCCGTACCGCTGCCGCCAATGCCGAAGCTGTGAAGGGAGAGAACGAAGCCAAGATAAACATCGCCAACTCCGATGCCGACCGTCGTGAGCGCGAGGCCGAGGCACAGCGCCGTGCAACCGCAGCTGAAAAGGTGGCACAGGCACAGGCCCTGGAGGAATCCTATGCGGCCGAGCAGAAGGCTGAGAATGCCCGTGCCGAGCGCGAGCGTTCCACCCAGACCGCCAATGTCATCGTGGCACAGGAGATTGAAAAGAAGCGTTTGGTCATCGAGGCCGAGGCTGCTGCCGAGCAGAAGCGCGTCAATGCCAAGGGTGAGGCCGATGCCATCTTTGCCAAGATGGAAGCCGAGGCCAAGGGTCTCTTCGAGGTGCTCACCAAGCAGGCACAAGGTTACGACAAGATGATACAGGCCGCAGGCGGCGATGCCACGAAGGCATACACCTTGTTGCTACTGGAGAAACTGCCCGACCTCGTTAAGACACAGGTAGAGGCCATCAAGGGCATCAATATCGACAAGGTTACCGTTTGGGACAATGGTGCAGGCAATGGCAACGGTCAGACCAGTACCGCCAACTTCCTGTCGGGACTGATGAAGAGCGTGCCCCCATTGGGTGAATTGTTCGACCAGGCTGGCATGTCGCTGCCCGAATACCTCGCCAAGAAGAAAGAGGAGCCCAAGGCTGAATCCAAAGAAGAACCCGCTCCCGAGGAATAATCCTTCGTAGGGTAAAAAAAATCAGGAATGCGGTGATGCATTCCTGATTTTTTGTGTAGAGGTCCCCCACTATCCTCACGGACAATGGGGGCGTAGTGCATGTAAGTTATAAACTAAACCTTTATATGAAAAACAGTATTATCGCTTTTTAGGCATTTTGCTCCAATTGTAGGTTAGATGGAGCATGAGGTAACGAGGCAGGGTGTTGTAGATGGTTTCCTGTCGTCCCTGACCATTGATGATGAGTTGGGCACAGGAGAGTTTGCCGAGGATATCGAAGCCTTCGAGGCGAGCAACGAGTGTGCCACCCGCCTTTTTGCCGAAAGGATTGAGGAAGGAACGCGAAATGGATGCATTCCATACGAGTTCATCACGGTTCATGGAGGTGTCGCCATAACCCCGACGCGAGTACATCTTCAGGTCGGTAGCAATGCTGAAACCTTGTAACCACCGTGGAAGTTTGGAAGTTTCCTCACGCTTGAAGTTGTAGTTGAGCGTGATGCCGTAATAGTAGTTGAAGGCATTGATGGTCTCGATGGTATGCTCCTCATTCGTCGTGTGTCGGTACTCGAAATTGGTGGGCAAACCCAGTGTCAAGTCACGCCAAGTATAAGAGAATGTGAGTCGATTCTCCAAATAATAGTTATTGACATGGGAGAGGCCGTTCAGTATATCTACATTTCGGCTATAATCGCCGTGTGTGTAGATGTTTATCATCAGGCGGCGCGGCTTGTCGAGCGGCATATTGTAGAAGTTGAAGAAGTAAGTCTGCCAATTACCTTCCACATTCTCGGGGCGGTAGGTGTAGATACCCGTCTCGGCATCGTAGGCCTGTCCCTGCGACACTTGATGACGGAAGAAACGAAGCCCACCGCCGAAGCGTTCCGATATGCGCTTTTCACGCCAATTGCGATTGATGCCGAACTGCATACGGTGGTTGGTGGCACCCCGCAGGTTGGGGTTGCCGTATCGGCGTATCAAGGGGTCTTCATTGTTCAGGATGTTCACCTTCTGGAACAGGTCGGGCGTCTGAAATTCGATACCATAGAAGTAGTCGAACGACCGCGACCAATTGTCCCAAGCATACTGGACATGCAGTTCGGGCGACATGGTCCAACAGTGCTGCACCAAGGTCGTATCGGTGTAGGCGCTCTGGTATTTTAGGCGTTCGTTCACATTGTAAAAGTGCATCTGATAATAGACTCGGGCATATTTCCCATTTTTTTCGTATGAGAAGCCTGGCGTAAGTGCCAATCGGTTCTCCAGTCGGCGGTGGTTTCGGTCGTAGGCGTTCTGCAGGTCGAGTGTATCGGCCAAGAACACATCGTTTGTATTGTGGCGCTCGTCGTAGAGGAAGCGATATTCCATGCTCAGCCACAAACCGTTGCGCCAAGTGATGCGGTAGTAAGGCGAGAAGGCTGCATAGTTCGAATGCGCCGGTGTGCGTCCATGACGGTTCAGTATGGTATTGAGCGAGGGTGTAAGTTGGTAGCGTAGGTTCTGCTCACTCTCCGAGTGCTTGTGTTCGTGGCTATGACGATAGTTCAGATTCATGCCAATGCCGTCGCCCGAAGGCAACTTGTAATTGAGCGATGTGTTCGACCAGATGTCGGTGCGGCTGTTGTCACTCTGTTCGTTGCGTAGGCTGTTGTGCACAAGTTGTTGCTGTATATCCGTGTTCAGCGTGGCGGAGAAGACACTGTCCAGTATGGCTAATGTGGTACCATACTTCGCGGGGTCGCTGGAGAACTGCGCACTACGGCCTTGGCTGCGCGTATCGCCGTCGGTGTAGGTGATGCCAGTACCGTTGTAGAGCCAGAAAGGTTTCCTCAGTTCGAAATTGTTCCAGGCATCCAGACTCAGTGTCCGATGGCGTTGCTTAGATATGCTGCGGTTGTAGGTGGTGGGGGCATCGGTGTGGAACTGCTCCGAGTTGAAGATGTAGTCATTGTCAATATTTCGCCAGTTCACTTCGGCCTGTGCGTGTTCACGCCAACGCTTGTCCTTCTCTTCGATGAGCAGGTCGAGCCCACCCATACGGCTCTCCGTAACGCCCCAAGGCATATTACTGGGTGTCCATTCCCCGTTGCTTCCAGGGCGGCGTGTCTCGTTCACATTATTCAGGTTCCCGAATGCCGAAAGGCGCGAATTGTCGGTGTAGCGCAGAGCGAAGAAGCGCCCGATGTAAGGCACCTGCACATTGGAGGAAAGTTCCCTAACCTCATCTTCGCTCTTGTCTTTCCATCCGCCTGCAGCTTCTACATTCGCTATCCATCCTTTATTATATTCCCGTTTCAACTGCACATCCATGACAAAGCGTTTCTTTTCCACATCCGTGCCGAAGTACTCGCTCAAGTCGGTAGTCTTGTGGTAGGTCTGCACTTGCTTCACGGTGTAGGCAGGCAGGTTGTCGAGCATGACTTTATTATTCCCCTTGAAGAAGTCCTTGCCGTTCAGCATCAGTTCCTCCACCTGCTCGCCCTGCACCAGAATGCGTCCGTCATCCTTCAGTTCCACGCCGTCCATCTGGCGGATGAGGGCGTCGAGCATGGAGCCTTCGGGCAGGTTGAACGCGTCGGCATTGAAGGTAATGGTGTCACCTCGGTAAGTCATGCGTATCTTTGTGGCTTTTATCACTACTTCTTTCAGAGAGTCTGCCTTTTCTCCTCCCCTCAGGGAGGTCGGGAGGGGGTCTCTCCTTTTCATGTAGTGCCACGGTGCATCGAAATAGGTGTTACGGGCGAGGTGGCGTAGATTGTAAGTAACATCGATGGTCTCGAAGTCGGGATGCTCGGCACGGATGATATAGTTCGCCTCGCGTGCAGGGACATCGAACCGATAGGCATAGTCGTCCTTCGTGCCGTTGTTCCATTGTTTGAACACATGCATGGTATCGACGACGGTCGAGTCCTCTCGCATGAGGGTGATGAAAGCATCCTTCACACCGACGCGCGTCAGCGAGTTCTTTACATGGCCCCAAAGAGCTATTGTCCGTTCCTTTCTCAGCGTGTCTGTTTTCGCCTTCTCCTGTGCCGAAAGGGGCATGACGAGCGTGACCATCAAGGCGATGGTCGCTAAACTGATATGTTTCATAAAGTTTAGGGAAACTTACTTGAAGATGTGCTTCTTGATAAGTTGCTGGACATCGTCGGGTGTGTCCTTCGTCTTGCAACTGCTCACAATTTGCTTCACTACCTTGTCAGGCAAAGCAACCTTTTTCCAAACATCGTGACGAGTAAACCATGTGCCTTTGAATGTGTTCTTGTCGACGAAAACAAGGTTTCCTTCTATGCTAGGGCGTCCCATTTCGGAGTAAACACCATTTTTGAAGGTATATGTGCCATATTCATGTGGATAAATCACGAGTTGTCCATCTTTCTTCAAGACAATCTCGGCGCAGGCGTACTCCCCATCGGGACCGTAATACTTGAATTGCGTATAGCCCTTCTCCTTGCCACACTCGATTACTTTCTCACCCTCCCATTGCATGGACTTCATCATCCATGTGCCGATGATTTCTTTGTCGGATACCTTGCTCTTCTGAGCATTCATACTTACTGCGCACATAAGCAACAGCATCATTGTAAGCATCTTTTTCATAGTTGTAAGATTTTAGTGATTTAGAGGTTTCGTGATTTTGTTGCAAAGGTAGGGGCCTTTCCCCGTTCAGCAAAGATTTTCGGTTTGCATCTTCTTTGCATCGCTCGTGCAAATAAATTGCAAGATGGTTATGTGCTGATGGACAGAATGAAGTCGTCCCACTCCTTGGCGCCGCCTTTGTGCCCGAACACCTTCTGATAGAGCCGGCTGCGCACGGTGCTGATGGTGCTGACATCGCGGAACAATACATTCGCGATGTCCTTTGGTGCAATGCGCAGTTTGATGAGCAGGCAAACTTGATACTCCAGTTCGGACATGCGGTAAAGGCTTCGTAGTTTACTAGTGAACCCCGGATATACCTGTTTCAAGAACTTTTCTATCTCGTCCCAGTCCTGTTCCTTCAGTGCCACTCCGTTTGTGATGCGCTTGTGCAAGGCGATGTATGCTTCGGAGGTGAAAAACGCTTCCTCTACTTCCATCATGGCTTGCCTGACGGGTTGAGGCCGTGATTCGTACTCTTCCTGAATCTGACGCAACTGCTGTTGCAACTGGCGTTTGCTTCGTTGGTTGGAAACGATGACCTGGACGAGAATCAGCATTGCAACCACGATGCCCATGATAACAAAGACGAGGCCGTGGATGACGCTTCCCTGTTCCCGTTCTTTAGCAGAGAGGACATAGTACTGAATGTCAGACCTTGCCTCTGAACTTGTTGCGTTTGCTATGAGGTCGCGCATTTCGGCACCCCATTCCTGTGTAATCTTATCATCGCGTACCCAGGTGTTTCGTACGCCGTTCATCTGAATGGTGATGGTTGAGTCATTGATGATAGTAAGGGGACGAGGGTCGCCATCTTCCAGATACAGAATCTCGCCACCACCCTTGTTTATCATGGTTACTTCGCACTTGTCGAGAGGCAGCACCACTATACTGCCACCCGTGACGGAAAGGCGACATTTATAGGTCATACTGTCGCCGTCGAATATGCGGCAGAATATATCCCCCTCCTCTGTGGAATAATCCCATGTCTCTCCTGTGGGGAACTCCCCGTGCCGCGCCAGCCATACCCCTTGCAGCAGGAATTTCTTTTGTTCCTTCTCCACATGGCTGCATCCCAATAGCAGCGGACTTATCGCCAGTATAAATAGTATCTTCTTCATCTTTCCATGTTTTGTGCATGCAAATATATAATTATAACGGAACACGAATAAAAATCAGTATTTGCATTTAGTTTGCATCTAAAGAATATTGATGCAGAGCCTCAACAATACCGACTTTGCAACAAAGGGAAGTATGGTTAAG